>JAESQQ010000442.1 GCA_016765095.1 Planctomycetota bacterium
CGAGGAGCGCCTAGCCTTCGCGCGCCAGAGCCGCGAGCTGGGCAACCTGCTCCGCGTGGGCCTCGAGGCCCTGGGCGCGGTTGTGCACTCGCCCGAGGGCGCGGGCTGGATCGGCTCGATCCTGAGCGCGAGCTTCCCCGGCTTCGCGGCCGAGGTTCTGCTCCACGCCCTGGAGGAGGAGGGGGTCTACGTCGCGACGACCTCTGCCTGCGCGAGTCGAAAGGGCAAGACGAGCGCCGTCCTAGCGGCCCTGGGCCTGCCCGAGGAGCTACTGACTTCCGCGCTCCGGCTGAGCCTGTCCCGGGAGACGGACCAGGCTCAAGTCGAGCGAGCGCTGATTGCGATCAAAGAGACGACGAGCGCCTTGCGCGCTGCGCCGACCGGTGGAGGGTAGTCGAGGTGTTGATCCAAGTTCGCTACGACGAGATCAGCCTCAAGGGCGGCCGTCGGAACTACTACGAGTCCATGCTCGTGCAGAACCTCGTCCACCAGACGGGGATCCCCCTAGAGCGCGTGCGACGCGTCCGCGGCCGGATCCGGCTCGTGCTCAGCGAGAGCGACGATCCCGAGACGGTCTGGGACGGGATCCGGCGCACGTTCGGAGTCGTCGACGCGGCCGAGGTCCGCGAGGTCCCAGTCGACCTCGACGAGGCCGCCCGGGTCGGGATCGACATGGCCCGAGAGTCCTACGCGCGCGGCAGCCGGAGCTTCAAAGTTGAGACGAAACGTCGCGACAAGACGTATCCCATGACTTCGCTCCAGGTCAGCCTCGACGTCGGCGAGAAGATCGGCGCGGCCGTGCCCGAGCTCGACGTCGACGTGCACACTCCAGACGTCGTGATCCGGGTCGAGGTCGAGCGGAACTCGATCTTCGTGTGGGGTTCGTCTCGCCCCGCGCCCCGCGGTCTCCCCACAGGAACCTCAGGCCGGGGCCTGGTCCTCCTCTCAGGCGGGATCGACAGCCCCGTCGCGGCCTGGCTAATGCTCAAGCGCGGCATGGAGCTGGACGCAGTTCACTTCCACGCCCCGCCCGGGACGGGCCCCAAGGCCAAGGCCAAGGTCGCGACCCTGGCCCGCCTCCTCAGCCGCTGGACGCCTCGCCACGTCCGGCTCTACTACGTCAAGACGAGCGAGATCCAAGACGCAATCGCCACGGGGGCCCCCGAACGCCTCCGAATTGTCCTGCTGCGACGGTCCTTCTATCGAATCGCGTTCCAGCTCGCGGCTTGGAAGCGCCTCCGGGCCCTGATCGGCGGCGAGGCCCTCGGTCAGGTCGCGAGCCAAACGCCCGAGAACCTCCGCTGCACCCAGGCCGCGGTCCCCCTCGCGCTCTGCCTCCACCCCCTGATTGCTTACGACAAGATCGAGATCACGCGTCTCGCCGAGAAGATCGGGACCTACGAGACCTCGATCCAGCCCCACCTCGACTGCTGCTCTCTGTTCGCGCCCAAGGGCCCCGAGACCGCAGCCCGCCTAGAAGACGTCGAGGAGGCCGAAGCGAGCCTCGATCTGGGGCCTATGGAGTTGGTGGCCGCCGAGTCCCGCGAGGCTGTGGCCTACCTGCGAGGCGAAGAAGTCCCGATCAAGCGCTAGAGGCGGGCGAGAACCTCCCTCGCCCCGTCGATTGACGCTCCTGGGCCGAGAGGTAAGATCCCCGCTTCACGCAGCCGTAGCTCAGCTGGTTAGAGCGCCTGACTGTGGATCAGGAGGCCGCAGGTTCAAATCCCGCCGGCTGTATGAACGAAAGCCCCAGCGCCGTAAGGCGTTGGGGCTTTCGGCTTTGGTTGGGGGTGGGGCGCTTCCGGGCAATTCCCCACTCCTTCCCCATTGGGTGCGTCCTACGCTGTGGTCGCCCGTCGCTGGGCCTTCCCCTCGATCTCGGCGAGATGCTCGTCGAGAAGACCTCGAACGGCGACAGCGCTCGGAGTTGGGTCGAGCAATTCGCTCTGATCGTCAAGGTAGTGCTTCCGTCCAGTTCGGCTCGCCACGACAGCCTTAAGCACGTTGAGCG
Source organism: Planctomycetota bacterium (assembly GCA_016765095.1). Lineage (GTDB taxonomy): Bacteria > Planctomycetota > J058 > J058 > J058 > NORP233. The sequence continues at coordinate 2,012 of JAESQQ010000442.1, forward strand.
ACCCCTCCTCAGCGACGGCATGGCCAAGCTGCAAATCGATGAGCACGGCTGGGACTCCGACCGCCTCAGCCCAAGTCCTGTGAGTCATGCGGAACGTGTGAACGTCTACCGTCTTACGTTCGAGCCAGTCGTCGTGAAGTTGGCCGAAGGCGCGCTCGACTCGTTTCCTGAGAGCGAGCCGTCGCTCGACAGCTTGGAGCTTGACCGGTGCTCGACCACCCTTGTTCGATTTCACCTTTCCGTTGAGGAGCGACGCACGACTAGCATTCGCTCGCGGTAGGGGTAGGCGGGGAAGTAGCGGGTGACGAAGCCGAGGCAATACGCCTCCCGCCAGGCGTCCAGCAGACGCTCCTTCGACCAGCGCCTACCTTTGGGGCTGAGTAGAAGTGGGCCTTCTCGTCTCTCGCCGACGATCCCCTTGATCTCCGTCCACGAGGCGCGATCTAGGGCGCCCTTGCCGCGTCGCTTCTTCTTGCACCCTTCGCCGTAGTCAACTCGGTAGCGAGACTCGCCTCGATACGCCCGCTCGACCAGATGACCCACGTTCCTTGAGATCAGGGCGCCGGCACGAGGAGCCGTAATCAGCAGCGCCACGAGGACTGGGCGGAGTGGGTGCCGCCCGCGCGCGAAGTCGATTTCGCTGGCTGCGAGAATGCTCTGGGCCATGTCCTCGGGTAACACGGCCTGACGATTGCTCCTCGGCTCGTAGGGAATCTTCTTCCAGTTGCCGAGCAGATCACGCTCCGTGACGCGGTTGTTTTCGGCCAGCCACTTGCTGAACGTCCGCAAGGGCTGCTGATAGGAGCGGCTGAGGATTGAATCGGGCTGGTCGAGTCGCCGAAGACGACGATCCAATCCACCGACATCGTCGAGGTCAGCGACGACCACCAGCCTGAGTTCGCGTATGGCCCGCCGCAACTCGGCCTCGCGCTGTTTCACCCACTCGTCGGAGAGGTCGGCGCCCCAGTCGGCAAGGAACAGGGGGATCAGTTCACCGATCCTTCGCCGCGCCCAATCGTAGTTCTTGAGGCCAGCGCTCTCTCGTTCAAGCTCCTCGTCCCACTGAACGGCCTTCCTACAGGCGACCCGCTCGTTCTTGGTGCCGGTTGCCCGTTCGATTCGCTTGCCTGTGGTGGGGTGAACTCGGCGCCAGTAGTAGTAGCCGTTCGGCTTCTTGCGGAGCCCATTCGTGCGCCATCTCATGCGTGTCTCCTGTTCTTGAACCAGGTATCGAATCTGGCCGTGGGGACCTTCCACCGTCCTCGGACTTTAGTGAGGAGGGGTTTCAACCCTGACTCGGGATCATCCTTCTCACGGTCAAACGTAGACCTTGAGAGCGAGTAGCGGCGGCAGACCTCCCTAACGCTGATGTACTCGGCTACTTGATTCTTAGCGACCGCTTTCCCAACGAGCCTCTCCAGCACGTCGTGATCGACCGTCTGGCCAAGCACTTTCTCACGAAGCAGTTGAAGCTCGCGTGCGACCCGCACAAGCGCCACGTCCTCCTTCTGCCCCTCCACCACGACTTCCCATGCCGTGAAATCGCCCTCAGCGTCGCTTCGGAATCCGAAGCTCGACTGCACGGTCAAGACTTGACAGATCGCCGCGTCGTTCGAGAGACTCAACTCCTCGACCACGAGGATTCTGTCGCCGGGGAGAATCCTCACCCTGTCGATCAGTACGATCTCGCCGCCTCGGTCAACAGCAATGGTGATACAGCCATGCTCGGTGGCGATCGTTCGTAGCTGGTCCAATCGAGCCAGAGGGAATCGCTGGAGTTGGAGAGGGCGCCGAACGCAGGGGACGGTCGGGGTCTCGTTCATCTTCTTGGTGCTCATGATGGTTCATACCCGAGTGTCACTCGACTCGATCAAGGGCACTCGACCGCGCTTACAGTGAGAGACCGTGCCTCAGGTCGTCCAAATCAACCCTACAACGTTGACGTTGCACCCCTTGGCGGCGCTTGTGCCCGAGATGAGCACCAGCGAGTGGATTGATTTCTTGGCCTCGGTTGAGGCCGAGGGAATCAAGGAACCCCTGCGTGTGACCGCGGAGAGATCCGGGCCCGACGTGGTGGACGCCGGATCGGTCTCGGAGTCACCGGGAGCCGCGGAGCAAAGACGGTGGGTGGTCCTCGACGGGCGGCACCGGCTGCGTGCGGCGCTCAAGCTCGGCCTGGCGACCGTCCCGTGCCTCGCAGTGGATCTGGGCGGCCAAAGCGAGGTCGACTACCTGGTCGATGCCGCGCTGCTCAGGCGGCACCTGAGCGCGTCACAGCGCGCCGCCCTAGCCGTGGACCTCGACTTCTACCGGCAAGAGCAGGAGGAGGCCCGTGAGCGCGTCCTGGCGGGCGCTGAGCAGGGTGCTGCGGTCCGGTGGGGGGTGGACCGCGGACCACCCCCTACGACCGAGCGGCGAAAGTCCCGCGACGCGGTTGGGGAGCGGGTCGGGGTGTCAGGGCGTTTGATCCAGCGGGCGCTCAAGGTCAAGCGCGAGGCCCCCGACCTACACAAGCTCGTAAAGCAGGGTGAGATCTCGTTGCGGGAGGCGCTCAAGCGAGTTCGGGGCCGGGCGGTAACCGCGGAGGTCGCTCGGGATCCTGGCGCGGGGGTCTACACGAGCCACCTCGGAACCAACGCCGACCTGATCGCTGAGGTCGCCCGGCTCTATCTGCGTCCGGGCGACCGGGTCTGCGATCCGACCTATGGGCGCGGGGTGTTCTGGTCGAAGGTGGAGGTAGGCGAGATCGACCTGGTCGCCTCGGATCTGCTCACGGTCCCCGACGCCCGGCACGACTTCCGGTCACTGCCCTACGAGGACGCGAGCTTCGACGTGTTCGTGCTCGACCCG
>JAESQQ010000443.1 GCA_016765095.1 Planctomycetota bacterium
CCCGCCCCTACATTCACCCGTACCGGAACTTCTGCCGGGCAGCACAATGGCCTGACCATCCGTGGCCGCACGGGGGCGGGAGGCTGTCGCGGAACTGCCCACGCTCCTGCCCCGGGGAGGGCTACTCGGTCCCCGCCAGCGGCCACGTGAAGGGGCGAGGGTTAGGACGAACGAGGCCCGGAATGCTCCCGTAGGCGGCCCCGGGCGTGTCGAAGTCCGCCTCGCCACCAGCCCCGTGGCGGCGAGCCGTCTCGCTGCGCGGGTACTGGATCCCCTGCCCGGGTGGGCGAGCGCCCAGCATCAGGACCGCAGCGGGACCCTCGCCGGCGCCGATCAGGACGTGAGCCGCCCCGGGCGGAAGGTGCACGTAGTCCCATTGGCGGAGCGAACGCTCCTCGTCCTCGATCAGGAGCGTCGCCTCGCCCTCGAGCACGAAGTACCCCTCTTGGCAGGTCTCGCGGTGATAGAGACAAGCTGCCTGGCCAGGATTGACGACAGTCACGTTGACGCCGACTTCGGTGAACCGATAGCGCTGTCCCTCGAAGCTGCACCAATGTCCAAAGAGGTCATTGCTGAGCCACTGGGCGTCGGCCATGTTGATCACATACCAGCCCGCCTGCCCCTCCTTCGGGGCGCGCCCGTGCTCGACGTCTGTGAGCTCGACCTCGGAGACCTCGCGAAAGAAGCTCAAGAGCGCGTCTCGCACGCCGCGCAACAGGGACTCGCCGTCTCCCAATACAAGCGTCTTGATCTCGCGCTCGCAGAGGACAGCCAACCCGGCTCGAGCCTTGGCCACGTCCGCGAACTTGCCCTCGGGGAGGAGCGAGAGCGCGCCTCCAGGCGTCCCGATCAGGGCGTCGCCCAGGATCATGAGCTTCAACTCCGGGTCGTAGAGGGCTGACTCGCCCGGCGTCTTCTGATCGTCGAGTCCGATCACCTCGAGCCCGGCCAGAGAGTCGCCAGGCGCGTAGGTCCCGTCGATCGAATCCTTGAACTCGGCCGGAATCCGGTCCGCGTCGGCCGCGGGCACGAGCAGCCGCGCCCCGAAGCGCTCGCGGAGCTCAGGCCCCGCGCGCAGGTGATTGACGTTGGTGATCACGATCAGGGTCGGCGCGCCGAGCGCTTCGAGGTGCTCGAACTCCCAGGCGTTGAGCGGCGGCGGGTCGATCAGGACCCGCTCGCTCTCCCCGTCTTTCGAATCGCGGACGAGGTAGGTCCCGTTGAAGGAGACGCCCTCAAAGCTGCCCGGGCGCCAGACCCGGTAGTGATAGACGCCTTCGCTCAGCTCTTGCATGTCAGTCTCCGTAGAGGTCGAAGAGCGGGCGTCGCCAGACCTCGAGCAGATCTCCCAGGGGCGCGCTCAGCTCGGCCCCGGCAAACTTCAGCTCCGGCGTGGCCTCGGTCTGGCCGACTCTCGCGTGGGGGATCCCAGCCAGGGCAGCCTCGACGGCGTCGGCTTGGGCTGGGTCAACCTCGAGCAAGAAGCGCGTCGGGGACTCGCTGAACAAGAGCGTGGCCGGATCGAGACCTCCTGACTGGGGGACTCGGTCGAGATAAATCGTGGCCCCGATCTCGCCTGCGAACGCCGACTCGGCGGCCGCCACGGCCAAGCCGCCCTCGCTCAGGTCGTGGCAAGCCAGGACGCCGCCGGTCCGGATCGCGGCGTGGACCGTAGCCAAGGCCCCCGGAGAAGTCGCGAGGTCGACGGCAGGGACCTCACCCCCCGCTAGGCCGAGCACGATCGCCGCGAGCGAGCCGCCCAGCTCAGCCCGGGTCTCGCCGACGAGGTAGAGCGGGTGACCGGCGCCCTTGAGGTCGGCGCTCACGAGGCGCGTCACGTCGTCGGTGACCGCGACCGCCGTGATCAAGAGCGTGTGCGGGATCGAGACGGCGGTCCCGTCGTCGAGTTGATACTCATTGTTGAGCGAGTCCTTGCCCGAGACGAAGGGCGTCTTGTAGGCCAAGGCGGCGTCGCGGCACGCCTCGGCGGCGAGCACGATCGCCCCCAGCTGCTCGGGGCGGCGGCAGTTGCCCCACGAGAAGTTGTCGAGGATCGCGCACGCGGTTGGGTCGCCGCCGATCGCGACCACATTTCGCAGCGCCTCCTCGATCGACGAGAGCGACATTCGGTATGGGTCGAGGTCGCCGTGGCCGACTTGGATTCCCAGACCGATCAGGACCCCGCGCTGCTCGCCGGGAATCGGCGCGAGGGCGACGCCGTCGCCGGGGCCTCGGGAGGCGACCCCCACCAGCGACTTGAGGACGCTCGCGCCCTGAACCTCATGGTCGTACTGCCGCACGATCCACTCCTTGGAGCAGACCGAAGGGTGCGCCAGGATCCGGCGCAGGAGCTGGCCGAGGTCCTCGTTCGCGAGCGAGATCGCGCGAGGCTCGGGCCGAGTCCAGCTCGCGGTCCGCTCCTGCTTGGGGAGCCCGTCGTGGAGGAAGTGAATGTCGAGGTCACCGACGACGGTCTCCCCCCAGCGAATCACCAGTCGACCGGAGTCGGCGAAGGTCCCCAACTTGACGGCCTCGACGTCTTCGGCCGCGCAGAGTTCGAGGGTGGCTAGACCGTGCTCAGGCGGGACCGCCAAGACCATTCGCTCCTGGGCCTCGGAGATCCAGACCTCCCAAGGCGCCAGCCCTGGATACTTGAGCGGCGCGACCGCGAGGTCCACGTCTGCGCCGAGTCCCTCGGCCATTTCGCCGACCGCGCTCGAGAACCCGCCCGCCCCACAATCGGTCAGCGCGCTCATCCAGCCGCGATCTCGGACCTCCAAGAGCACGTCCGCGACTTTCTTCTCCTCGATCGGGTTCCCGATTTGGACCGCGCCACCCGACTGGGTCTCGCTCTCCGCCGTGAGCGACTCGGAGCTAAACGTCGCCCCGTGGATCCCGTCGCGGCCGGTCCGTCCGCCCATAGCGATCACCCAGTCGCCCGGGCGAGGAGCCTTGTGCACGAACTCGTTGGGGATCAGGCCGATCGTCCCTGCATAGACGAGGGGGTTTCCCACGTAGCGCGGGTCGCTGACGAGAGCGCCGGCGACGGTCGGAATCCCCATTCGGTTGCCGTAGTCCCGGACCCCACCCACGACGCCAGCCAGGAGTTCGCGAGGATGGATCGTGCCGGTCGGGTGCTGTGTCGCCCTCAAGTCGCCAACGCAGAACACGTCTATGTTGGCGATCGGGCGCGCACCGAGGCCCGTCCCGAGGATGTCGCGAATCACGCCGCCGATTCCAGTCCCCGCTCCGCCGTAGGGCTCGATCGCCGAGGGGTGGTTGTGAGTCTCGACCTTGATCGCGACGCCCTGTGTCTCGTCGAACTTGATCACGCCCGCGTTGTCGGAGAACACCGACAAGCAGCGCGGATCGTCGAGCTCGGTCGTCGACGCGAAGATCGTCTCCTTAAGCAGGTTCTCGTAACGTCTCGAGGCGACGACTTGTCCGTCGGAGCTCCGTTCGACGAATTCGGTCGGGCCCGTCAAGGTCTTGTGCTTGCAGTGCTCGGACCACGTCTGGGCGATCGTCTCCAGCTCAAGCGCGCTCGGGGCCCGGCCTTGCTCTTGGTAGTGCGCCTGGACTGCCTGCATCTCGACCGCGTCTAGGGCCAGGGTCCATGCGCGCGAGAGCGCGACCAAGGCCTCGGCGTCCAGTCCCGCGAGGGGGACCTCGGAGCGAAGCACAGGGCTCCCTCCGCTCGCGCCCGGCTCAGGGAGGGCCTCGCTCCCAAACAGCACCCGGTCCACGACGGGGTTCGAGAGCTGGCGAGCCAAGCTCTCGAGCGCGTCCGTCGAAGGCCGGGAGCCCTCGCCGCGGGCGTAGATCCGGAGGCCGGTCCGCACACGCTCGAGCGGAATCCCAAGCCTCTGGGCGGCCTCGCTCGTTGAGAGCGCGACGGGATCCATGACCCCGTCCCGCCGCATGACGGTCAAGACGCTCTCGTTGTCGCGAGGCGCCGGAGCGCCCTCGGGCCCGATCGAGGCCTGATCCAGGGCCGGGTCGCAGAGGAGCTCCCTCGCGAGCCGCTCGGCCGCCTCAAGCGTCACCGGCGAGAGTTCATACACGCTCGCGCCGCGCAGTCCGGCCACGCCCGCGGGCAGCCGAAGGCGAAGATCCTCCTCGTCGGAGCTCAGGCGCGAGACCTCCACCACCAAGCGATCGCCCACGGGGGCCTCCTCGCTGAGGCGAAGCCACACGAGCCCGGCTCAGCGGGCGCATGCTACCGAAAGCGCAACCTCCAACGGGAGCCGGGCGAGGCGCCAAACGCCCCTTGCGAAGCAAGGGAGCGCGCCGTGACTCCATGCCCACGAAACCGAGCATGCGCAGCATGGGTCGTGACCTGGAGGAGCGAAGCGGGGAAAGGTCACGACGGTCGAGCG
>JAESQQ010000444.1 GCA_016765095.1 Planctomycetota bacterium
CAGGTCGGACAGACCTCGGGCGGGGGTAAACCCCGCTCCCTACAGGTCGGACAGACCTCGGGCGCCTCTCGCGCACTCGACGTCGCGACGTCAGGCGCTGTTCCCCGGTTGACCCCCCGCCCGGCCGAACACGACTTGTGGACGCTATGTAAGGACGCCGTAAAGGGGCCCAAAAACCTCCCTGCGCCGGCGGTGAAGTTCAGTCCTTGGGTGGCATAAAGAGCGCTCGACGCTCGTTGCACGGGTCCATCCCGACACCTAGGACACACCACGTGAAGCTCCGCCAGGTCCTCTTCTCCTGCGCTCTCTTGCCCTTCGCCCTCGCGGCCCAGGCTCTCGCCCAGGACTCCACTCCCGAGACGCTCCAAGAGCGAGTCAGCGAGCAAGACGAGACGATTCGACGCCTCGAGGAGCGCCTCGACCGCCTCGAAGGCAAGGAGCAGCCCGCAGAGGAGGAGCCCCCAGAGGAGGAGTCAGCGCCCGAAGCGTCGCCGCCGGCCCACGCCGCCGAGGAGGCCTACGAGCAGCCCTGGACCGAGCGGATCGAGCTCGGAATGTTCTACATTTTGGACAAGGAGAAGCACTGGCGAATCGACGTCCGTGGGCGACTGATGACCGACGGCCGGTTCCTGCCCGAGCGAGGTCACGACGACTTCAACAACGGCTTTCAGGTCCGCCGGGCGCGGATCGAGTTCCGGGCCAAGGTCTATGAGCGGATCAGCTTCGACCTCGGGATCGAGGCGGGCCGAACGAGCGACGCCGACCTCCGCAACGCCTACGTGACCCTCCAGGTCTTCGACCCGCTCAGGATTCGAGTCGGCCAAATGCTGCTCCCCTACAGCACGGAGCGGTTGACCTCGTCCAAGTTCCTGCGCCACCCCGAGCGCTCGATCCTCGTCGCCAGCATGGTCGGTTTGCGCGACATAGGCGTCTTGGTCCACGGGCCCCTGTTCGACGGCCTGGCCTACTACGGGTTCGGGCTCTTCAACGGGAACGGTCAGAATCAGAAGCTAGACACCGACGACGACTTCGACTTCGCCGCTCGGTTCGAGTTCCGCCCCTTCACAGACGACACGCTCCGAATCACGACCAACTACATCTACACGCCTCGAGATCAAACCAGCGCGGGTCCGGGGGACCTCAGGACCGTCGGAAACCAATTCACGAAGTTCCTCGACTACGACTCTGCGAACCGTCGTCGCGGCCGTCGGCACCGCGCCGGCGGCGGGATCCTGTTCAGCCATGGACCCTTCGAGGTCACGAGCGAGGTCAACTTCGACTATCACGAGAAGGTCCGCAGCCCGACCACGACCCGCAGCGACCTCCTCAACTGGGCATGGTTTGTCGGGGCCACCTGGGTGATCACAGGGGAGGACCTCAAACAAAAGCACGACGGTGCACGTGTCAAACCAGCCGCGCCCCTGTTCGATCCCAGCACGGGGGCTATGGGTCCGGGCGCGTTCCAGCTCTCGGTCCGCTACGAGGACCTCACGATTGACAAGCGCACGATCCGGCAAGGGTTCGCCGTCGGTACCGATCGCGTGCGGGCCCTGGCCTCGACGCTCCACTGGTATCCCTGGACGGACGTTCGCTTCAGCTTCAACTACACCTACTCGAACTTCGACGACGGCGTCTTCGACTCCAAGGGCCGCAGGCACAAGGACGACCACGCGATCGTGACTCGATTCGCGTTCTGGTTCTGAGCCGCTACTCGAAGGGGAGCTCGCACACCTCGACCTGGGGCCCCCCGACCGCGCCTAGGTAGAGGGTTGTCCCCGGTGGATACTTACGGTGAATCAGAGCCAAGCCGCGCGCTCCGTCAGGCGTCAGAGCGACCGAAGTCAGCGCGCTGACTTCCTTTCCGCCTTCGGCGTAGAGAGCCACGGGGAGCGCGTCTGGCGGCGCGGCGCTCAGGCGAAGGCCGCGCAGGTGCCGGTTGATCTTGCCGCGATGCTTGATGCGAACGATGACCTCCTGACCCGTGTAGCAGCCCTTGTCGTAGGAGATCGCGCGCTCCTCGAGGCCGGCCTCTAGGGGGAGGGTCTTCTCGTGCATGTCCACCCCGTAGATCGGGATCCCTGCTGTCACTCTGCGAGCGGTGATCGCGGCCCGCCCGACCCGCGTCGCGCCCGCTGCGATCAGCTCAGAGGCGAGGGCCTCGCCCGAGGCGATCGGCACGATCACGTCGTAGCCCTCGACGCCGAGCCAGTCGTTGCGGACCAGGGTCAACGAGGCCCCTGCGTGCTCGAAGGTTCGGTGCTCGAGGTCGCCCTCTGGGAGATCGGAGCATAGGAGCCTGGCCCGATCTGCGGACTGGGGCCCGATCAGAGAGAACACGGCGTGACTCTCGCTCAAGTCGTCCACGCTGACCCGCGCCAAGAGCGCGTAGCGCTTGAGGTGCTTGATTACACCTGGGCCAGCGGCGGGCGCGCTCAACAAGAGCAGGTCTTCCTGGCGGAGGAGGGTCCAGACGTCAGCCACCAAGCCGCCCTTGACGGTCAACAGGCAGCCGTAGGCACCCTGGCCTGGCTCCCGACGCACTTCCTGGGTGATGTAGCCGTGCAGGAAGTCGACGCGCTTCTCTCCGCCCAAGGCGTGCAAGCGCCAGCCGGATCGGATCCAGAGCGCGCAGCCGCTCGTCAGCGCTGCGATCTCGCCCGGCCGATCGCCGAAGTCGGACGCGCTCTCCGCGCCTGCCTGAGTTGCCAACCACTCCTTCATGAGACCTCCTCTGGGGTTCGGCAACGGTAGCTCACTCCAGTCGCTTAACCACGCTCGTGGTCTGCACTCCCCCTTGGCGTGTGGCCGACCAGGACCTACCGTCTCCCCTTCCAGGAGCCCCTTCATGGACCCCCACGCCGCCGGCGCCCCTCCGCCTCAAGACGACAAACACCTTGAGGACCTCGTCCGTCAGCAGCTGCTCGCGCTCGGCGAGGATCCTGCCCGAGAGGGCTTAATCCGAACCCCGGCCCGGGTCGCGCGCTCCCTGCGCTACTTGACCAGCGGCTACGACCAAGACCTCGACGCTCTCCTCAACAACGCGATTTTCCAAGCTGAGGGGGCCGACGAAATGGTCGTGGTCCGCAACATCGAGTTCTACTCGCAGTGCGAACACCACATGCTCCCCTTCATTGGGCGCGCCCACGTGGCCTACCTCCCAGACGGCAAGATCGTCGGGCTCTCGAAGATCCCCCGGATTGTGGACATGTTCGCGCGTCGGCTCCAAGTCCAAGAGCGAATGACCGTCCAAGTCGCGAACGCGATCATGGACGTGCTCGCCCCCAAGGGCGTCGGCGTGATCCTCGAGGCTCGTCACTACTGCATGATGATGCGCGGGGTCCAAAAGCAAGACAGCTCGACCACGACCTCCTGCATGCTGGGACGGTTCAAGTCAGACGCCAAGACGCGAAGCGAATTCCTCGACCTGACGTCACGACGCTCGAGCTTCTAAACGCGACTGGCCCCTATCCACTCCCGCTAGGGGCGCCGAGGCGCTAAAACAGAGTCACACCCGTGGAGGTCCAATGCGCCGAGTCTGGTTGCGCCACGTCACGAGCAATCGGCGGATCCCGGTCGAAGTCCCGACGGTCTTCGGCCGCAGCGATCACTACTACGAATACACCGACGAGGACATTCGGCCCGGGCGCCTCCGGAAAGACGTCGCCGAGGGCCTCTCGGCCTTGAACTACGTCAAGCTCTGCTCTGACGATCAGGCCTCGCGGACCCACGGCCTGCTCGACCCGAGCGAGCCCGCGCTCTGCGACCTCAACTCAACCAACGGGACTTTCCTCAACGAGCGTGAGGTCCCGAGCCGCGACGGAGAGGCGGGCCCGCTTGTGACCGTCAGCGACGGCGACCGAGTCACCATCGGCCGCCAGACCTTCGCCGTCGAGCTGCGGGACATGGGCCAGGCCGAGATCGTCGAGGAGGTCAACAAGGAGCGCTACGGACTTGTCGCGGCAGGAGCCCACCAGTCTGAGGTCGCCGAGCTCGCGGAGGCTTTCCTGCGCGAGGACAAACACGTCAACGTTCGCCGAGTCGGGAGCGTCGAGGAGCTCTACGCCGGGCTAGCGAGGCTTTGCGAGGTCGTCCCCGAGAATGGAATGGCGGTCATCATCCTGCTCGCCGAGTGCCGGGGCTATCAGCTCCGCGTGGCGGGCTCCGAGCGCGCCTTCCCCGAGTTAGTGGCCCAGCTCAACAGCGTTCCAGGCCGAAAGGTGCTCGCCCTAGCGGCCGACGGGGACCCGACGGCTTGCGAGCACTACTTCGAGTCCGAGGCCTACGAGGACATGGTCCTCCTGACCGGACCCCAGTCCGCGATGCTCGCAGGCAGTGAGTTGATCACTCCGACCCTCCAAAGCCGGCTCCTGCTCGAGAAGGGGCTGGGCGAAGTCGCCAACCCCCTAGACGGCCTAGACGCGCTCTTGGCGGAAACGACCAACATTCTCCAAGTCGCCTGGATCGACACCTTCCGCGGCCCGCTCAAGGTGACCTTCGGGAGCAAGCAACGCCCAGACGACGCCGGCCTCAGCCACTCCCTCCGCCTGGGAAGCTCGACCTTCCGCTTCTAGTCGAACTCGTGAACCCGTCCCCCTGCTGGCTCAGAGCAAACGCCTGAACCCGTCCCAGGGTGGGTTGCAACCGAGACGTACGCCGTATCAACCACAGGGTGAACCGGTGCTCCGGCCACGCACCGCCCGACCCAGTGCTTCGCGAGGATCGACGCGCTGCACCGCCCACTAGTGGGCCTCCTCCGTTGAATCCATCAGTTGGCGGGCCGAACTGCCGATGAGCCTCCTGGGCGCAAAGAACGCGCCGAAGGAGGCTGTCGTGAACAAGAAGTACCTCGTTCGTCTGTCCGCGGAAGAGCGCAACATGCTCTTGGGGCTGATCCATGTCGGGAGAGCCGCGG
>JAESQQ010000445.1 GCA_016765095.1 Planctomycetota bacterium
GGCGCGTCTTCCGCCGCGGGCGCGTCTTCCGCCGCGGGCGCGTCTTCCGCCGCGGGCGGCGGCGTCGGCTTCTTCAGCCCCTGAACGAGGGTCCGCTCGTCGTCGGAGAACTGGACCTTGAGCCGGCGGCTGTCGAGGACGCGTGTCACCTCGCCCGACCCGAAGCTCTTGTGGGCGATCTCGTCGCCGACACGATAAACGTTCTGGGGCGAGTAGGCCACGCGGAGCCGCTGGCTCTCGGTCTGGGGCGCCTTCTTGGGCGCCTCGACCTCGTGGCCGAACACCCGGCCCGCCTCGCGGCGAACCGCGAGCGGGATCGCGTCGGAGTTCTCAGGGAAGAAGATCATGTGCCCCTTGGGGACATGAATGTCGTCTTTGAGTGCGTCGCACGCCTCGACGAGGGCCGCTCCGCGGAGCTTGGCCTCGACGGTCGCCGCGAGCATGATCGTCAGCGCCTCCTCGGCGTTGAGGCCCAGCCGGCCGAAGCTCTCCGCCAGGCGCGGGAGGTCGCCGCGAAAGGCCTTTAGGAACGCGCGCACGTCCTTGGCGAGGACAACGCCTCCCCCAGACGGGGTGTTGGGCTGGCAGCGGCCCGGAATCCGCCCCGGCACGTTGGCCGGCACACCGGGGAGCGGGTTGCCCTCCTCGTCCATAAGGAGCACGCCCGGCGAGCGGATAAAGCTCGCGAGCTCTGGGAAGGCGCCGCGATCAATGTGGCTCAGGCCGCCCTTGCGAGCAGCGTAGGCCGGGCGGAGGTGCCCTTGGAGACGCGCGAACCCGAGGAAGCCCGAGCGGAGCAGGAGCCCGCCGTCTTGGGTCTCGATCCCTCGATTCCAGAGCGGGCGGTTCTCGTCGAACATCTTGTGAAGCGCAGTCCAAGACGGCCCGGCGGCGTTCGCGGCGTCAAGCAACTCGCGCACGACGGGCTCGTCGCCCTCCCCGGCAAGGGCCGGCAAGAAGCGGTGACGGAACTCACGTTCGTCGCAAACATGGAGGGTGTAGACAGGATCGGTCACGGGTGGAATCTAGCCCGGAACCCCCCCGAAGGAAAGCGATCCGGGAGCTCCTTGCGACGCGGCTGCCCAGCTACCTACCTAGCCCACCACGAGCCGCAAGCACTCCTCCGCGAGCCCGATCTCCACTTGGCGACCCCAGCCGAACTCGAGGCGATCGGCCTCGATCCCGTCGCCGAAGATCACGCCGTCCTGATTGAACTGGCTCGTGACCAGGAGCGACTCCTCAGCCTGGATTTCCCCGTCGGTCAGATCGGTCCCTGTCGCCACGCTCGGCCAAGCCTCGCGCACGAAGAACGCCAAGCGCCGCTCGCCAGGCTCGGGGAGCTCGATCGGGCTGACTCGGTTTCGCCGGACCGAACGAGCCCAGCCGCTGGCGCCGGTTCCGGTGGCCACGATCAGACCGCTCGAAGAGTGGTCCTCTGCCGCCCCGCGCCAGGAGATCCGGTAGCGAGACGATTGGTGCGTGAGGTGTCCGAGGTAGAGCTCGTTGAGCGCGCGCAGCGTCTGACCGTCGTCGAGGCGAGCCTCGACCATGGCCCGATCCTCGACGAGCGCGCGCCCGGTGTGGGCGACTTGAAGCAAGTCGCCGCCGGCCTCGGCTGAGTGAGGGACCAAGAGCCCCTCGTAGAGCGCGGGGTCTGGGTTGACCCCGATCACGAGCTGACCCGAGAGGTATTTCGCGACGTTCGGGACGAGGCCGTCCTGACCGATCACGACCACGAGGTCGCTCGGCTCGAACAGGAACCGGTCGAGCTGACTTCGGGAGAGCTGCGTCCGTCGCCAGCGAACAGGAATCGCACGCAGGATCTGCGTGCGCGCCTCCTCGAAGGAGCGCTGGCGCTCCTCGAGCGGGGCGAGGGACTGGCCCCGGCTGGCGAGGAAGAACTCGGCCTGCCCGCGCGTCCCGTGACGCGCGAGCAGGGCCTCCAGCTCGGTCGGCCGAGTCACGACGACCACCCGGGGCTGGACGACGCTCACTGGCTACTCCTCGAGCTTCCGCGTCGCGCTCCCGACCAAGCTGGTCAGCAGCGGGCCCAAGGCGTCGGGGCTCAGGTTGAGGTGGTCGATCCGGGTCAGGTTTCCCGCCAGCTCCTGGGCGGCGAGTCCAATCATGACCTGGGTCGGCAGCTCGCGATAAATGTCCATTCGGGCGAGCTCGGCCTCGACCTTGGCGCCCTCGACCGCGCGAATTCCCTCCGCCTCGGCGTGGCTCGCCAGCTCGCGGCGACCGGCTGCGGCCTCGGCTGCGACTCGCTTGGCCTCTGCCTCTTCCTGGATCCGCTTGAGCTCGTTCTGTCCTTCCTGGGCGATCAACTCCTCCTCCCGCCGCGCGAGCTCGATCCGGTTGTGGAGCTCGTTCTCCTGGATCGCGCGCTCCTTCTCGACCGCCATGGCGCGGCGCTGGAAAGTCGCCTCGTCGGACTGCTGCTGAATCGACTCGCGCATAGGCGCCTGGAGCGCCCGCTCAAGCTCAGCGGTTGGCGCGAGGCTCGAGACGCGGACCGAGCTCAACTCGATCCCGAGCGCGAACAGCGTCGGGTCCTCGCCGAGGCCCGTACGGAGACGAGCCCGGAGCGGCTCGATCCCCTCACCGAGGAGCTCACGGAGGGGGGCCCGCTCGAGGTATTCGCAAATGATCTGCTTGGCGAGCGCGCCCATTAGGCCGCTCAGTTGATCGAGGGGGGTCTTGTTCCAGTCTCCGGTGTTGAGGTCGACCGAGAAGTCGACACGATCCACCAGCTTCTTGGGCTTGCTGACGCGGAACCCGAGCGCGCCTTGAACGGTCAGCTCTTGGAAGTCGCTCGAGCGTCCATTAACGACGCAGGGGAGCTCGCGATCCTCCATGGGCACCTTCGCGACGCTGGCCGAGAGCGGGAAGAACCAGAAGGCCAGCCCGCGTCCGCTTCGGGCGATCTCGCCGCTCTTGTAGTGCAAAACGTGGAAGCTGGGGTCGGCGCGTAAGTGTCGCCAGCAGAGGAATGAAGCAATCGTGGCCACGTGGACCTCCTTCTCTGAAGACGAGAAGGGGTCGGCCGGAAGGGAATTCCACGAAACTCGGTCGATTCTGCGTGCGATTCAAGATCGGCCCGGCGAGGCCCAAGAGTCCTTTCAGCCGCATTTCGCCGCGAGGGTGTGCGGAGTCGGCACAGGCGACAGAACCCAAAGAGAGCGCTCGACTTGGGCGCAACGCTGGTGATTGGCCCAGCGGGTGCGCATGGCCGGCCAAAGGAAGGAACTCTCCATGAAGTTCACCGCCGTCATTCTGTTCGCGACCGCCGTCGCGTTCGCCGCCGCCGCGCCCACCGCCGAGGCCAAGCCTGCCCGGAGCAACACGTCGAGAGCCTATCGGGTCAACGCCAGCAGCCTCAGCGTCCGAACCGGCCCCAGCTTGAGCCGAACGCGTGTCGGCCGGCTCAGCCGCGGCGCGGTGGTCTCCGTGCACCGCTTTCAGGCTGGGTGGGCGCAGATCACCTACCGGGGCGCGCGTCGCTGGGTCTCGGCGCGCTACTTGAGTCGCGGCGCCCGAGCGGTGCCGCGA
>JAESQQ010000446.1 GCA_016765095.1 Planctomycetota bacterium
CCATTCCCATTCCCATTCCCATTCCCAATCCCATTCCCATTCCCATTCCCATTCCCATTCCCATTCCCATTCCCATTCTCTGTTCCTATTGATATCCCGTGTTCCTGTCCCGATCAGCGACTCCCACCCCCCCAAGAATCCCGGGACCCCAGGGCTGCTCCCCCCGCCCTAACCGCATACAATCCGCCCCTTCTCTGCAGGATCTGCAGGAGGCACATGGCTCAGGCACAGCGACTTTGGGACAAGGGCGAGGCCCTCAACCCTGAGGTCCTCGCGTACACGGTTGGGGACGACTACCTCCTCGACCGGTTGCTCGTCGAAGAGGACTGTTGGGGCAGCTTGGCGCACAGCCAAATGCTGGCCGAGCAGGGCATCATCGAGCCCGAAGACCGCGAGGCGATCGCGAGCGGTCTCCGCGCGATCCTGGCCGAGCACCGCGAGAACGAACTCCAAATCGCGCCTGAGGAAGAGGACGTGCACACCGCAGTCGAAGGTCGCCTCGTGGCCCGAATCGGCGACCCCGGCCGCCGCCTGCACACGGCCCGCTCGCGAAACGACCAAGTCCTCGTCGACGTCCGCCTGTTCGCCAAGCGCCACCTCCTCGACGCAGCCGACGCCGTGTGCGCCCTCTGCGACGCGCTGTTGGGCCTCGCCGAGCAAGAGGAGGAGACCCTCTTCCCCGGCTACACCCACCTCCGCCAGGCCATGCCCTCCACGATTGGGCTCTGGGCTTCTGGGCACGCCGAGGGACTCGAGGAGAGCCTCGAAAGCCTCCTCGACGCCTACCGCGCCGTGGATCGTTGCCCGCTCGGAAGCGCCGCTGGGTTCGGAGTCCCCCTCAAGCTCGACCGGCGCCGCACGGCTGAGCTGCTTGGGTTCTCGCGGCTCCAAGTCAACGTTCAGGCCGTCCAGAGCAGCCGCGGACGCGCCGAAGCTCAGGCCCTGTTCGCCGCGACCCTCGTCGGGCGAGACCTGGCCTGCCTGGCCTGGGACCTCCACCTCTACTCGAGCCCAGAGTTCGGCTTCCTGCGTCTGCCCGGCAACGTCGCGACCGGGTCGAGCATCATGCCCCAGAAGAAGAACCCCGACGTGCTCGAGCTGACGCGCGCGAACTCGGCGGTCCTCCAAACTCACCTCGATCGCGTGCTCTTGGTTTCCAGCCGCCTCCCCTCCAGCTACCATCGCGACTTCCAACTCACCAAGGAGCCTCTCCTCAAGGGGCTGCCGCTGGTGCGGAGTATGACGCGCGCCATGGAGCTGACCGTTCGCGGCCTCGCAATCGATTCGGCCTGCGCCACCAAGGTGGCGCCGGAGGCCTTCGCAACCCATCGCGCCTTGGATCTAGTCCGCGAAGGCGTCCCCTTCCGGGACGCCTATCGCCGCGTCGCCGAAGAGCTGGCCGTCGGGAACCTCCCCACGGACCGGCCACTCAGCGAGCTCTACGCAGTCGAGGGGAGCGCTGGCGACCTCCGCCTGGCTGACGCGCGAGCTCGCGTTGAGGCCCTCGCGAAGCGCGCCACCGAGGCACGCGAGCACTTCCAAGCGCGGCTCACCGCGCTCGAGGAGTCGTCATGAACGACGAAGCCTTCCAGGAAGCGATCAGCGCTTTCGTCGCCAGGCTCGAGGAGCTGGGCGAACCAGACCTCTACGACCTGCGCCCCGCCGCGAGCGAAGCCCAGATCGCGTCCGCCGAAGAGACCCTCAGCTGCCACCTCCCGCCGAGCTTTCGGGCCTTCCTCCTCGCCCACAACGGCGGCAGCGCCTGGGAGACGAGCCTCTATGGCGTCGGCTGCGAGAGCGAAGACGAAGACGAAGATCACTACGACTTGGCCGTCCTCAACCTCCGCGGACGACAGGAGGGCCTGCCCGATCACCTGATCGGGTTCGGAGCGACCCTCAACGGCGACGTGTGGTGCTTCGACGTCTCTGAGTCCGACGAGCCCGGCGACGAGTCGCCGGTCGTCTTAATCGACGTCCTGCAGGGACAGGTGATCCCAGCCGCGAGCGGGTTCGTGACTTTCCTGGCGCGGCTCCCCGACCTCGAGCAAGAGCTCGCCGAGCAGCGTGGGCCCCACCCCATGACCGTCGAAGAGTGGGAGGAGTTCTTGACGCGCGAGCGGGCCAAGCTCCGCAAGCTCAGTCAGACGCCCGCCAAGCAGCTCCGCATGCCGGACCCCGAAGAAGTCCGCGCCGAGTTGGCGGGCAAGATCCCAGTCGACCCGCGCCACCTCAAGCCCAAGACTTAGTCCCGAGCGCGCTCGGGCACCCGCCTGAGCCGCGCCTCGACGCGTCGCTACTTCGATCGGCAGCACGAACCTGTGGGACACCCGCGCGAGGTCTACGTCTGCCCCCCCGAGCACGTCGCCCTCGAATACTCGATCAACCCCTGGATGGACACCAGCGCCCCCTTCTCGCGGGAGCTGGCCCTCAGCCAGTGGCAGACGTTGATCGAGTCCTATCAAGACGTCATGGGGTCCGAGCAGGTCAAGATCTGCACGCCTCGCGAGGGCCTGACCGAGGTCTGCTTCTTTGGCGACTCGGTCTTCCTCTGCGAGGACAAGGCCCTGTTCGGCGAGTTCCGCCACCCTGAACGAGCGCCTGAGCGGGCCTACGTCCAGGAGTTCCTCGAGGGCGAGGGCTTCGCCTCGCGGAACGTCCCGCCCGGCGTGTTCTTCGAGGGCGCCGGCGAGACGGTCATGTGGCGGGACAAGATCCTGTTCGGATTCGGCAAGCGCTCGGACGAGGTCGTGCGTCACTTCCTCCGCCAGACCTTCGGCAAGGACACGATCGACCTTGAGCTCGAGACCGACGATTTCTATCACCTCGACACGGCCTTCTTGCCCCTCGGCGACGACCTGATCGCCTACTACCCAGGCGCCTTCGGCCCGATCGACAACGCCACGATCGAGAGCTTCGACTGCGAGAAGATCGTGGTCAGCGAAGAGGACGCCAAGGCCTTTGCGTGCAACGCGATCCTCTGGGACAAGGTCCTGTTCGGCTCGCGCGGGGTCGCGCTCTGGGACGACCTCCGCCGACGGGGGTTTGAGGTCCGTGAGTTCGAGATCAGCGAGTTCCTCAAGCTCGGCGGCGGGATCAAGTGCCTCACGCTTCAGCACTACGGCGTCTGAGTCCGGCCGCCCCGTGAACATGCTCTGCGCGCTGGGCGTCCTCGTGCTCTCGGCCCTCCTGCTCAGGGGCCGCGGCCAGCCCTTGCGCGAGAGTCGCCACGGCGTCGTGCTCCTCTGGGCCGGAATCGGCGGCGCCCAAATCCTGCTCACGCTCTGGGGGGTGTCACAGAGCCTCGAGCACCACTCGATCGGGTTGCTCGTCGTCGGGCTTGCGCTCTTGGTCGGGTTCGAGCGCGTCCTCTGGCGCCCCCGTGGCGAGGCGCGCGCCGAGCTGGGGCGAGTCGCGCTCCTCGTGATTCCCGGTGTGTTCGTGGCTTCTGCCGCGGCAGCCGGGACTCGAAGGGCCCTGGCCTGGAGCGAACTGAGAAGCCTCCTGCGAATGGCCGAGTCGGGTCTAGGCTCGCTCCCCCTCGTCGTCTCACCGGCCGTCGCCTACACCCTGACCTACCTCGGCCTGTGGTGCCTGCTGGCGCTCCTTCTCCCGGGGCGCCAGGCCGAATCATAGCCGAGCGCGCCCCCCGCTGAGTTCGAGTGACTCGGGCGCCCTCTTCCCAATCCGGGTTCCGAGGGCGTCAGAACCGGAGTAGGCTCCGCACCATGTTGCTCGTCGTCGGCGCCCTGATTCGCGATCGTTCGGAGCCCTCCCGCGGGAACGGCCGAGTGCGTTCGCTCGGCGAAGAGGGCTGGGCCGAGGTCGCTTGGCCCGACGGCTCGGTCGGCGAAATGCGCCTCGTCGATCAAGACGACCTCGTGCGAACCCGGCTCCAGCCCGGTCAACGTGTCTCCTACGGTGAATTCGAAGGCGTCGTGGCGGCGCTCGAGTCGGATCCAAGCGACGCGCTCTGGTCCTATCGCCTCGACCTCCCCGACGGCGAGGCGGTCGCGAGCGAAGACGCTCTCGAGCCACTCGGCGCCAGCCTGGAGGATCCCTGCGGCGTCTTGGAGTCGCTCGCCTGGGAAGGGGCAGACGCGTTCGCGGCCCGCCTCGGCCTGCTCCGGACGCTCTCCCGCTGGTACGAGAACGGGTTTGGGATCCCAGCCTTCCTTGGCGCTCGAATCGTGCCCCTCCCGCACCAGATTCACGCGGCTCGGCGCGTGCTGACCGATCGGCTTCCGCGCTTTGTGCTCGCGGACGAAGTCGGACTTGGCAAGACGATCGAAGCCGGCCTGATCCTCCAAGCCCTCTCCGCCGCCCAGGCCGGGCTGCGCGTCCTCGTGATCGCGCCGGGCGCCATGAGCCGCCAGTGGCTCTGCGAGCTCTTCCTCCGCTTCGGCGAGCAAGTGTTCGTGCACGTCGACGCAGGACGCCTCGGCGGCTCCGACGACGAGACCGAGCTCCTCTCGGCCCCGCGCCTGATCGTGTCCACGACCGCGCTCGAGTCCTCGCCCCGGGCCCGCGAGATCCTCCTCGCGCAGGACTGGGACGTGCTCGTCGTGGACGAGGCCCACCAGATCCACCCCGACGCGGGGCTCTACGGCTTCGTCCGGACGCTCGCGAGCGCGGCCCGAGGCATGCTGGCTCTCTCGGCGACCCCCGCCAAGGGCGACACCCGCGGCCTCCTAGGCCTCCTAGGCCTCGTCTCGCCCGACGTCTACGACCCCGCTCACCCGGAGCGCTTCGAGCGCGCGCTGGCCGCCCGAGACGCGGTCTCGGCCTGTCTCGACAAAGCCCTGGCCGCGCTCGAGAGCCCCGACGCGGCGCCGAAGCCAGCCTGGATTCGCGCCACGGCCGCGGAGCTGGCCTCGCTCCTCCCCGACGACACACACGTCTGCGAGTCCGCGCTCGCCCTGGACGCGACGCCTGACGGAGCCGCGCTCAGCGAGCTCTTGGCCTACGTCCAGGAGTATCACCGCGTCGACCGCCGCATTGTCCGCACACGACGCGCGACGGTCCGGGCGTTGGGGACGCGGCTCTGTCAGCGCGAGCAGGTCTCGGTCGACTACGAACCCGATCCCGCCGAGCTGGCCCTCCTCAAGCACATGGAGGCCGCCCCCAGCGGAGAGGGCCCAATGCGCCTCGTCCTGCGCGGGCTCTTCATTCGCCGCGCCCTGACGGCTCCGCTCCCGCTCCTCGCGCTCCTCGACCGCCGACGGCGCGTGCTGGAGCAGGGAGACCCGAGCCCCGCTGTGGAGTTCGACCCCCTCGCGAGTCTCGGGGCCGACCCCGGCCCGGCCGAGGAGGAATACCTCCTCGAGCGCGTCCTACACGAAGCGCCCCCTTTGCCGGGCGAGCGCGCCTGGCTCGCGACGGCGATCGAGCGGACCAAGGACTGGATGGCCCAAAACCCCCACGGCTGCGCGCGGACCCGCGCCGCCCTGGCCTGGCTTCGACGCGAGGGCCGGCGCGGCAAGATCCTCGTGTTCGCCCAAGACCGCGAGGTCGTCGAGGCCTTCGCCGAGACCCTCGCCGACGAGCTTGGGATCGACGCTGTCGGGGCGATCCACCACGGCCTCGACGAGCAGCGCTTGAGCGAGATCGCGCTCCGCTTCCAGCAGGCCGACGGCCCCTGCAAAGTCCTGATCTCCGACGAGCTCGGCGGCGAAGGGCGCAACTTCCAGATCGCGCAGGCGGTCCTCCACCTCGATCAGCCCTGGGCCGTTGGCAAGCTCGAACAGCGGATCGGACGCCTCGACCGGATCGGCCGCCCGGCCGATCGCCCGGTCCGGTCCGCGGTGCTGATCGGACCTGCCCCGAGCGAGCGCGCGCTCCTCGCGCTGCACGCCGAGGTGCTGGGCGTTTACCGGCGCTCGCTCGGAGGGCTGGAGTTCCTCCTCCCCACGATCCAACGCCAGACGACCGAGGCGATTTGCCGCGGCGCTGAGCACCTCGAAGCGCTCCGCGGCCCGCTCAGCGAACGGGTCGAAGCGGAGCGGACCCGCGCCGACGCCTCCTACGATCGCTCGCTCGACGCCTCGGCCCGCCAGCTCGAGGAGGCCAGCGACCAAGCCGAGGTCCTGGCCGAAGTCGACGGGACCCTCGACGCTCCGAGCGTGGCGGCCTGGGCCGCCCGGCTCGGGATCACGTTCAAGTCGATCGGGGACGAGCAGTGGAGCGCGGGTTGGAACTGGGAACACCTTCGCCGCCCTCCGCCAGGGCTGATCCCTCCTGGCGGGGTCCCCGAGGAAGGGCGCGCTCGCAAGCGCGGCACCTTCTCTCGGCTGGCCGCGCTCAAGGACGAGTCGCTCGAGTTGTTCGCGCCAGGGCACCCGCTGATCGACGCCTTGGTCCGCGACGTGATCGAAGTCAGCGAAGGCCGAGCTGCGGTCCTGACGCGAAACCTCGGCCCGGACCACCGCGGTCACGCCTACCTCCTCGTCGCGGGGCGAACGCTTCTCCCAGAAGCCGACCTCCCGGCAGGCGTCCGCTACCGGGCCCAAGCCTACCTCTGGCCCCAAGTCCGCCTGGCCACGCTTCGGCTCCGACCGGGAGCCGAGCCCGCCGCCGAGCGGGTTTCTGATCGCAAGCTCCAGCGCGTGCTCGAGACGCCCGACAGCAGCGACCAGACCCTCGACCCAGACGTGCTTGCCAAGAGCGTCGACCTCCCCGGCCTCTGGAGCGCGACCCGAGCTGGTGTGGCTCTCGCGCTCGAGGCGATCGGTGGCGAACGGAAGCCCGAAGTCGAAGACGCAGTTCAGAGGCTGGAGGCCGACTTGGCCCACGACTTGGCGTATCTGCGGGGAGCTCTGGCCCGCGCCGAGCCCGAGGCTCGAGCGGGCCTGGAGGAAGAGCTGGCCGTTCGCGAGCGCCTCGTCAAGGCTGTCGCTGCGGAGCGGGTCGAGCTCGCGGCCCTCGCGATCGTGGTCGGGGTTTAGCCCAGAGGGCCGCTGACGGGGCCTGAGGCCCTCCTGTTGGCGATTTGGCCGCTTTTGGGCGCCTCTTCGCACTGTCACCGAACCATCATCAATACGGTCAGAGGCGAAGGAGCAGCCTAGCCCCCCCGACGGAGAGTCGATAGGATCTCGGGCCCAAGGGCCCTCTGACGATGCGTGCCCTACCAAAGGACCTCTCAATGAAGACGACATGGATTCCAGCGATCGCCTTGTGCGCGCTTTGCGTGCTCGCAGCACCTGCGCCAGCCGACGCCATGGAACTCAAGGAGTTCAAGCGCGCCTTCGCCGCGACCCAAAACTCCTGGGAGCGCCGCGCGCTCGTTGAGCAGCTCGATCCGACCGACAAGAAGTCGCGCAAGATCCTCTACTACGTGCTGACCTCACCCCAGTTCGACTGGTACATGAGGCTCGGCGCGATCGACGTGTTCATGAAGTGCGACGACGAGAAGGTGATCAAGGAGCTTGAGAAGGTCAAGCCAAGCAAGAAGAAGGACGCGCTCAAGGCCGAGGCGATCGCGGTCGCGTTTGGCAAGTCTGGCAACATTGCGCGGGCTCCCTGGCTGATCAAGGCGCTCAAGTCCAAGGCAGACCTCGTCCGCCGCGCGGCTGCGATCAACATGCGCTTTATCCGGGACAAGAGCATGATCGGCGCTCTGATTACGGCCTGGCAGGACGAAGACAAGTTCACGGTCTGGGTCCACATGCTCGAGAGCCTCGAGAAGCTGACCTACCAACAGGGCATGCCCAACTCTCAGGACTGGGCCGACTGGTGGGCCGTCAACGAGGACGCGTTCGACTTCGAGAAGGCCAAGGCCGAGGCCGAGAAGAACAAGACCGAAGACAAGGGCATCCTCAAAACCAACATCCGAGGCACGAACCTGACCCTGCGCTCGCGCGGTAGCGGTCTCCCCCTCCTCGTCCTCCCCGACTACGGCTTCGAGCAGGACTACCTCGAGACCTACCTCCGCAACCTCGAGGACACCAACCAGATCCTCTACATGCGCCTCCCCGGCACGGCGGACTTCACGGATCCGCCCCTCCAAAACGCGCCCGGCGCGCCACAGCCCTACTACCCGCTCGAACGGATCAGTGACGCCTTCGAGGGGCTCCACAAGGAGCTCGTCAAGCAGAAGAAGATCAAGGGAAAGTTCGCGATCCTGGCGCACGGGATCTCCTGTTGGATCGCAATGAAGTTCGCCGAGAAGCACCCCCGCGCGGTTCGGCGCGTGATCCTGATCGGCGCCCACTCGGGCAGCAAGGCCGCAGGCGAGGGGATTGACCGCCTCGTTCGCACCGGCCAAAAGCAGGGCGACCTTGAAATGGAGCACTACGGGCTCTCGCGTCAGTTCGACGGGCAGAAATACAACTACGTCACCAAAGGTGACGACGAGCGCTGGGCCCTCTCCCGCAAGAGCTTCACGGTCCGCTTCGGCGATCGCCGCAACCTCGAGATCGGTCGGCTCTACGGCCCGATCAACGGCGTACAAAAGAAAGTCGGCGAAGACCGGATAGCGATCGTCGCCAAGTATCAGCGCCCAATGGGCGGCTGCTTCATTCCCGAGTTCTCGCTCTTCAAGCTGACCAAAACCCCGACCCCGACCATGATCATGATCGGCCTCGGCTCGATCGAGTCGTCGGGTGAGGACGCTGGCGCGATCGCGAAGTTCTACGGGCGCTATGGCAAGGTCGCCATGTTCAAGCGGAGCGGCGAAATGCCCTTCATTGAGGAGAACGAGAAGTTCGTCGAGACCGTCCGCAAATGGCTTGGTGGCAAGCGGAAGAAGAAGAAGAAGAGGAAGAAGAGGAAGTAGACAGCGGTGCGCCTTCTCCTTCGCCTCGGCGTTGGAGGGAGTCCAGCTCGTCATGGAGGCCCGACGCTGCGTCGGGCCTCTCGGCGTGTGGGGCCCCTGACTCCGCTCTTTGGCCCGCTGCTCCTCGGCCTCGGCCTCCTCCTGGGGGGGTGCCCTGGACCCACTCAACCCCCGACCTCGACCCAGCCCAGCGCTTCGCCCTCGCCGCCTGCTCCGACGACTCCGCCCCCGACCCTCGATCCCAAAGCGCCCGGGGCCACGACCCTCGAGGTCGTGGTCAAGGCCTACTGCCTCGACCCCTCCCAACCTTGGGCCCTCGCCCACGGCTTGCTCGTGTTCGGGGAGGACCTCAAGTTAGCGGGGGGCGACCGCGCGCTCGATCGGTTGGTCTCCGACAACCTCCCCCCAGGCGAGCTGCGCTTTCCGAGCAACCGCGGAGCGACGCCCGTCGACGCCCACCCCGGCTTGATCCTCAAGACCCTGCTCGAACTCGGACTGCCGCCTGAGCATTCGTTCACGCGTAAGGAGGGCGGGACGGTGACCCTCAAAGCCCTCCGCGACGCGTTCGTGGCCGCCTGGACCCCGACCCTGGGCGGCGCCGACGCGTTCAAGAACGAGGCCTGGGGGCTTGAGGTCTTGGCCGCCGCAGACCGCGCGACGCCAGCCCTGAGGACTCGAGCCCTCGAAGTTCTCGTCAGCAACCAAGCCTACTTCGAGGCCTGGGCGCCGGGCGCCAAGCCCAAGCCCTTTCGCAAGGCCTCGGTTCGCGGCGCGGACGGGCGCACCTTGCCAGCCGCGATCCACCGCTACTACT
Source organism: Planctomycetota bacterium (assembly GCA_016765095.1). GTDB lineage: Bacteria > Planctomycetota > J058 > J058 > J058 > NORP233. The sequence goes on from JAESQQ010000446.1 coordinate 9,585, forward strand.
GCGGAGGGTTCCACCTGTTCCAGGCCGTCCAGCGCCTGCACGGAGCGAAGGCGCCGCCCACCTTGGCTCGGCAATACGTGCTCCTCCTGCTCCGGCTCAAGCTCGAGACCGACTACTGGAAGCGGGTTCAGAAGAAAATCGAGGCCCGCCCGGGCGCGAAGCGCGGCTCTCTGATTCAGGTGTTCCTCGCCCAGCGACTCAAACTCCAGGGCCACGCGCTCGAGACCTACCTCCGGGCCGTCGCTCAAGGTGCAGCACCGCTCGGGGCGGACGAGCGAGCCGCCCTCAAGGCCGGCTTCGTCGAACTCACCAAGACGGTCCAGGCGCTGGTGGGCACGGGGGTCTACGACCAGCTCCCGGCCCTCGCGCTGAGCAAGCCGCAGCTCTATCGCGACTTGGTCGGTGACTCCGCGCACGCGCTGCACGCCTATCGGCTCGCGCCCAAAGGGCTCTTGGACTAAGACTGAGTCGACCCAGCACGGAGCCGCATGAACACAGACGGAAACAAAGAGGAGCCAACCGAACGGCACTCGCCAGGAACTCCTGGCGCCCGAGCGGGTAAGCCCAGGGTGGTTCCCACCCGCTCCCTGATCGCAGCCCTCTTGCTCAGCCTCGCGGCGGGCTGGACGACGTCCGTGCAGGCCCAGGACCCGCGACTGAGGCTCTTCAAGAGTGGCGGCGGAGTCGCCGTGGCGGACTCTCAGACGGGTTGGCGCGAGCTCGTCGCCGTCGAGGCCGTCTCTGGGCCGCTGCGGCTCGCGCCCGGGGCGTGGGCACACCTGAGCCACCGCGGGGCCTTCCTCGAAGTGCACGC
>JAESQQ010000447.1 GCA_016765095.1 Planctomycetota bacterium
GGATCGTCGGCAGGCACCTCGTCTGCAGGCACCTCGTCCGCAGGCACCTCGTCCGCAGGCACCTCGTCCGCAGGCGTCTCGTCCGCAGGCGTCTCGTCTGCAGGCGTCTCGTCTGCAGGCGTCTCGTCTGCAGGCGTCTCGTCTGCAGGCGCGCTGACAACTATGGCCGGTACGACCGGGCTAGGAATTTCCTCGCCCTTCCTCATCGACTTGATGTCTGCCTTCGGAATCTCGACTTCGCCCTCGGCGGTGTCGATGATGACATTGTCGCCCATGTCTCGGTAACGCCCAGTAACCGTCTTCCCGTCGCGAGTCGTAACCTCGACAACGTTCTCCGGCTTGATTGGTGCGTCCTGAGCGGAGGCGGTCATAGCCAGAGCAAGCAATCCAGCCAGCCCCGCCAACCACAAACGCTTCATGCCTTCCCCCTTTGGTGATCCCCCAAGGCGCGTCCCCCGGCATGGGTGAAACGGCCCTTACTTCCCTTTTTTGAGTGTTTTACGGGAAGTCGCGGCACGGTAGCAGTTCCCATCTGCTCTATCAACCCGACGTGGCCCTTTGCGAAAAACCTCATCAAACCCTCAGCGACTCAACGTCTCTGGGGCCACGAAGCCTTGGCGGCCGAATCGGTGGTCGAGCTCGTTCAAGCTCAACGAAAGGGCAGTGGGACGCCCGTGCGGGCAACAGTGTCCATTTGGAACCTCGCTCCGACGGCGGAGGAGGTCTTCGATTTGAGCGTCGGAGAGCGCGTCCCCGAACCGAACAGCGGAGCGACAGGCCAGGTGGGCCGCGAGCTCGTGAATCAGGTCTTCCCCTGGGCTGCCAGCGCAGCTGGGGAGCTCGCGAAGCAGATCGCCGACGACGGCGCTCACTCGGCCAGCCTTGAGCAGGCGTGGAGCCGCGTGGACCGCGAGCGAGTCGTCCTGGAAAGGCTCGATCCGAAACCCCAACTGGGCCAAGGCCTCCCCCGCTCGGCGAGAGCCAGACGCTCCTCGGGACCGGCCTCCAGGACCAGGGGGAACAGGAAGCGCTGGCTCTCGAGGGGCTCGCGGCGAAAGCGCTCCATGATTTCCTCGTAGAGAATCCGCTCGTGAAGCGCATGGGGATCAACGAGCTGGAGTCCGGCCTCGGACTGCTCGACCAGGTAGCGCCGGTGGAGTTGGAAGAAGCGACCCGTTGGGAAAGGCGCCCGACCGGGCCCTTCCTGAGAGCCAGGCTGGCCGAAGGGGAGCGTCAAGGGTTGGCTCGCCTCGCCCGCCTCGCCCGCCCCTCCTGAGGGTGGCGCCGCGGAAAGAGTCGGAGCGGCCGCAGAGTAGCGCGGGAGGCGCAGATCCCCGACCAAGCCCCGCTCGCGGAGCGAGTCTTGGATCGAGCGCACGACCATGCTGAACACGAGGCGATCGGCTTGAAACCGAACCTCCGACTTGCGCGGGTGCACGTTGACGTCGATCGCGCTCGGGTCGATCTCCAGCCAGAGGAGCACGATGGGGTGCCGCCGCGGGGGAAGAAGGTTGGCGTAGGCCTGCTTGACTGCGCTCAGCAGCGTCACGTCGCGAATGCAGCGATTGTTGAGGAAGAAGAGCTGCTGGCGGGAGTCGCCCCGGCTCCGGTCGCAGGGGCTGAAGTAGCCCCGAATCGTGATCCCCTCGCGCTCCTGGCGAGGCAGGCAGCCGAGATCCTCCGCCAGCTCGCGCCCGAGGAGCTGGGCCAGACGTTCGCGAGGCTCGTCGGCGTGGGGCGCCTCGAGGACAGTCTTCCCCTCGTGAGTCACGCGGAAGTGAATCTCAGGACGGCAGAGCGCCTGCTGCTTGAGCTCGCTCACGATTCGCCGGAGCTCACCGCGCTGGGTCCTCAGGAATTCCCGTCGCGCGGGGACATTGTAGAAGAGGTCGCCGATCTCGAGCGTCGTACCCTGCGGGAGGCCGACCCCGCGAGCCCGACCCATGCGTCCACCGTCGACCCGCAGCTCCGCCCCCGGTTCGCCCTCGGCGCGGGACGCGATCCGCAGGTGACTGACCGCCGCGATACTCGCCAAGGCCTCACCGCGAAACCCAAGCGAGTCGATCCGAAACAAGTCGTCTACGGAGCGAATCTTGGAGGTGGCGTGGCTCGTGACCGCGAGCCGGAGGTCTTCGGCTGCGATCCCCTGTCCGTCGTCGGTGATTCGGATCCGCCGAGTCCCGCCGCCCTCGAGGGTGATCTCGATTCGACTCGCGCCCGCGTCTATAGAGTTCTCGACGAGCTCCTTGACTATGGAAGCCGGCCCGTCGACGACTTCTCCTGCAGCGATCTTGTCGATGAGCCGGGGAGCGAGTTTCTTGATCCGAGCCATGGTCTCGCGCTAGGTGCGGGGGTGAAAAAACCGAGGACGAAGGCCCGCCGCGGTTGCTCGCTCGCCGTCTGCCGAAGCGAACGTCGAGCGGTGATCCACAACAGGCCTCCGCCCTTTTTTCCCCTACTTTCCCCAGGGGTGGCGCGTAGGGTATTGAGCGCCTCGGACATCCCGGGGCCCAACCTCTGCTGGAGGCACGAGCTAGGCAACGGCCTGGTGCGTGCTTAGAAGCCGACGTGCATCATCTCGCCGATACCGAGGCCACTCAGCGGGTCGGGAGGCTCCTCGCGACCCTCCTCCAGGAGGGCGACGTGATCGCGCTCTTGGGCGACTTGGGCGCGGGAAAGACCTCGCTCGTCAAGGCTGCGATCGCCTCCCTCTGTGACGTGGACGAGGATGATGTCGTCAGCCCGACGTTCGTCCTGGTTCGCGAGTACGAAGGCGAGCTGCCCGTGCTTCATATGGACGCCTACCGCCTCAGCGGCCCCTCCGGTCTCGAGAGCCTCGACCTCGCGCTCGGCTCCGGCCCTGTGGCCTTCGTCGAGTGGGCCGAACGAGTCGACGAGGCGCTCCCCGACGAGCGACTCGTGCTCGAACTCGAGCACCAAGACGGAGGTCGACGCCTGAGCGTCTCAGGCTGCGGCGAGCGGGGCGAAGTCCTCGCGGCCGAGTTGGAGAAGCTCCTCTCGCAAGGAAAGAGCTGACGGGTTCGTTTCACTCCTCGGGGCTGACTTGATAGCGTGCGGGGCGGCCACACCTAGCCCGGTGCGAGCCGGAGGACCGATGAGCGAGTCTCGCCCCCCTCTCCCTTTGATCTTGGCAGGTGCGGTCGGCGTGCTCGTGCTCGCCCTGTTCGGCTTAAACGCGCTCCGAGGTGACGGCACCGAGACGGCGACGCTGGGCACTAAGCCCGCGCCTGCCGTCGTTAAGCCAAGCGCGGCGGTGGTCGTTGGGGACGCCGCCCCGCAAGTCGACTCCGACGCCGCCCACCGCGACCTGCTCGCCGTCGCTCGCAAGCTCCTCGCCCAAGGCGAGGAGGCGACGGCGCTCGACTTAGTCGAGGCTGAGCTCAGGGACGCGGGCCCTGAGCCGACCCTGCTCCGGTTCCGAGAAGCGCTGATGACCGCTTGCGAAGCCGTCTTGAAGCAGGAGCGCGAGAAGATCGGGCGCGAAATCCTAGCGGGCCGACTGGACGACGCGCGAGCCCACCTCGCGATCCTCCTCCGCCGGCTACCGGGGACCTACCAAAGCGAACTCTCCGACCTCCGCACGGAGCTCTACACCCCGGGCGCTGACGCCGCAGCCGCGCGGGCCGAGCTCGACCGGCGCCTCACCACGCTGACCGCCAGCCCGACGCCTGAGGGCTACTACGAGCTCGCGCTCTGGGCCCGGAACCGTGGCTTCGCCGCCGAGAGCCACGGGTTCCTCGTCCAGACTGTCGCCCTCGACGGCTTCCACGAGGGCGCTCGCAAGGCCCTCGGGCACCGCAAGCACGAAGGGCGCTGGTACTCAGACGTCGAGTTCAAGCGCGACGTCCTCGGTCTGATAAAGAGCGCCGACGGGCGCTGGGTCAAGAAGCCGACGCCCAAGCCCAAGGTGAAAGTCGTCGCCAAGAAGAAGAAGATCGTCGTCCCGCCGCCGCCTCCTAGCCCCTATCAGGAGGACACGACTTGGTACAAGGACCCCGACAGCAAAGACTGCGAGTGGGAGGACGCCAAGGACTACAAGACGAGGTACTACATCATCAGGACCAACGTCAAGCCGGCCTACGCCAAGAAGTACGGCCGCATGATGGACAAATACTTCAAGCGCTTTCGCTCGGTGTTCAAGAACTTCCTCCCCCCGACGGGCTACGAGCGGTCCGAGATCTATATCCACGCGAGCAAGAAGGAGTTCCACAAGGAGAACCCCAAAGTCCCCAAGACGGCGGGCGGGTTCTATCAGCCGAAGACGAAGCGAGTCGTGGCCTTCCACGGAATGTTCACCAAGCAAATGACCACGCGCGACGTCCTGGCCCATGAAGGGACGCACCAGTTCGAGGACATCGTGCTTCAGGGCAAGTTCTGGAACTGCCCGATCTGGATCATTGAGGGCCTGGCCGTGTTCTTCGAGTCGGCGTACTTCAACGGAAGTGAAGTTCGGATCGGGCTCGTGCCCCGCGAGCGCCTCTGGACCCTCAAGCGCGGAATCGCGAACAGCTCCCTGATCCCGCTCCGCAAGCTCCTGCGCACGCCTCAGCGCCAGTTCGGCGGCTACCACTACGCCCACGCCTGGTCGCTGATCTACATGGTGATCTATGGCGACAAGAGCAAGAAAGCCCGCGCCAAGAAGCAGAAGTGGTTCGGCGAGCTCTTCATAGCCGCGCTCAAGGGCAAGGTCTCGGCCGAGCAAGTCGAGTTGAAGATCGGCGGCGCCAAGGCCTTTGACGAGCTCGAAGCCGCCTGGAAGGAATACATCAAGGAGCTCCCCTACGACTACAAGCCGCCCCGCTAAACGGGGGTCTTAGCTCGTGGACTATCTCTTCGTCCTTGGTCTGTTCGGCTTCTTCGCCGCCTGTCTCGCTGCTGCGTTCGCAGCCCACAACACTCAGGTGAACCGACAGGGCGAATTCAAGGACTTCATGCGGCGCCTCGAGGGCGGGGTCCTGGAGGGCCGGATCGAGCTCTTTGGAGGCTCCCAAGGCCTTGTTTCGGGTCACTTCGCTGGTCGTGAGGTCAAGGTCGAGGTCTATACGATTCGATCGGGCAAATCCTCCGTCAGCAGGATCAGGTTTAGCGTCCGAGCGCCGCACGCGCTCGCGGCGTTCACGGTCCGCAAGACCAACGTCGTCAACCGCGTCGGACGAGCCCTGGGCCTGGTTCCGCACACGCCGATTGGGGACACAAACCTAGATCAGAAGTTCATTCTCTCGGGCAGCGCGTTCTCCCTTCGCCAGCTCTTCCGCGAATCCCCAAAGCTCGAGTGGTGCTTAGACGATCTGTTCCGCAGCCGTCGAAGCACCGCTCGAGGTCACGGTTTCCTCGAGCTCGAGGCTCGCCACGGTTGGATCACTTGCGAACGCAACTTCGGCTCGCCGCGAGCGATCGAGCTGATCGAGACAGTCCGTTCGCTGAGTCGAGTGGCCGCCCTCTGCGAGCGCAAGGAGGTCCAAACCAAGATCAAGATCCTCGGCGATCGCGCGGGCCTCGCCTGGTCCTACGGAGGCGCGGGCGCCCGCTGTCCCTACTGCCACGACGACGTCGACCTCAAAGCGGAAGACCTCAACGCCTGCTCCGCCTGCCGCACGATCCACCACAGCGACTGCCTTGCTGAGGCCGGCGGTTGCACCGTGTTGGGCTGCAGCGAGGCGGCCCCGCGACGGGTCAGCGCGTAAGCCCCAGCCAACCTCTGAGGGCAGCCAGCGCGCGCACACTGGCCTTCCCGTCCCATAGCTCGATCCCCTCCCGCTGCGGCCAGTCCCCCGAGAGGGCTCGCTCGACCCAACCGACCATGTCCCCGGGGTCCGGCACGAGGACCGAGGTCCCGCGCTCAAGGGTGATCGGTCGCTCGGTGTTCGGACGAAGCGTCAGGCAGGGCCGCCCAAGCACGCTCGACTCCTCGGTGATCCCAGCCGAGTCGCTCAGGACGACGGCGGCCCCGGCCTGAAGCGCGATCGTCTCCAAGTAGCCGAGCGGGTCGCAGTCTGTCAGCGTTGGACATTCGGAGAGGCGTTCGAGGAGGCCGCCCTCGACGAGGCGCTTGCGCGTTCGGGGGTGAATCGGGAACACAAGCGGGAGGCTCTTTGAGACCTCGAGCAGGCCGTCTGTAAAGCGCCCCAGGAGCGCGGCGTCGTCCACGTTTCCCGGCCGGTGGAGGGTCACGAGCCCGTAGGAGCCGGCCTCGATCCGCGCCGCGAGGTGGGGGGGAAGGGCGAGCGCCTTGGCCGCGGGTAGGCGCTCGAGGAGGGTGTCGATCATGACGTTCCCGATCAGGGTCATGTCTTCGTCGCTGCGGCCCTCGCGGCGGAGGTTCTCGATTCCGACCGGATCGCTGACGAGGAGCAAGTCCGAGACGGCGTCGGTGATCAGGCGGTTGATCTCCTCGGGCATCGAGCGATCCCCGCTCCGGAGGCCGGCCTCGACGTGGGCCACGGGGATCCCCGCGTAGTGGGCCGAGATGGCGGACGAGGCCGTGCTGTCGACGTCACCGACCACGACCACCGCGTCGACGGCCGCGTCCGCGAGCCAGGCGCTGAAGGCCTGGATCATGGCAGCGACCGGAAGCCGCGCTCCCTCGACGCCGAGGTAGACGTCGGGTGGGCGGAGGTCGAGTTGGGCGAACAGATCCTGATAGAGCGCCGGATCGTAGTGCTGCCCCGTATGCACGAGGATCGCTTCTATGTCTTTGCAGGCGTCGAGCTGCGCCAGGAGGGGCTTGGCCTTGAAGTAGTTCGGCCGGGCGCCGACCACCAGCGCGACACGGCGGCTCACGCTGCGGTCTCCGCGAGGTACGTCGCTCCGCCGAGCGCTCCGAGCAGGAGGCAGAGCACGAGGGCTCCGGCCGCGAGGGCGACGCGCTTGTTCTCGAAGTGGCACCAGCCGAGGAGAGCCGTGACGCGCAGGCTAGGCGTCGCGATCAAGGCCAGGACGCCGAGCGTCAGCCAGGCCCGAGGCGCGCCGGCGGCCAACTGAGCCAAGAGCGCGCTCGGGCGAACGACCTGAACCACCTCGACCGAAGCCACCTCTCCGCGGGCGAAGATCAGGATCATGCCGACTCCCAGGCAGAGCGTCGCCAGCGCGAGTCCCACAGTGACGAATCGCGTCCCAAGTCGCCTCGCTAACTCAGAGCTGCCCACAGCATCCTCCCGGCCACGATTGTCAGTATCAGGGTGAACGCCCCCCGCAGTCGATTGACGGGGAGCTTGGGCGCGATCCGCCCGCCCAGGTAGGCGCCGATCGCGATCCCGAGCGCGCAGGGCGCGACGAGGGTCAGCGCGATCTTCCCTTTTCCGAAGTAAACCGCCGCCCCGACCCCAGCCGTCATGCCGACCATCAGGTTCGAGTTGGCGAGCGCGACCCGAAGCGGAACCCGACACACCTCGGTCTGAACCGGGACCTTGATCGGGGCCCCGCCGA
>JAESQQ010000448.1 GCA_016765095.1 Planctomycetota bacterium
CGGCTTGTTCGAGGTGGAGCGTGCGGCCGCGGCCCCAGTCGAACACGCGGTAGGTCACGTCCGAGGTCTCTTGAGCCTCGAACACGAGCAGGTCGCGGGCCGTGTGGAGCGTGCCGGGGAGGATCGGGAAGCCCTCGCCGAGCTCGGGGCGGAATCGATCGAGGGACTGGTCGAGCGTGCCGGAGCGGGCGGCCTCGATTAGGGCTGCGGGCGTCGAGCCTAGGGGAGCGCCGGCGAACACTTCGGCCTCTTCCGCCGTGGCCAGGATCAGCCAGGCCTCGCACTTCCCGCGTTCGCCGTCGCCCAGCGCCCGGGCCGTGGCGGCGTCTGGGTGGAGCTGGACCGAGAGAGGGGGGCCAATGTCGAGGAGCTTGAGCAGGTAAGGAAAACGGGCCGTCTCGCCTCGCGCCTGTTGGGCGGCCAGCTCGCGGGCTCCAAGCAGGCCGAGGGGGTCGTCCTCGAGGGCCGCGCGGAGCGTCCCGCCGCCTGTGAGCTCCGAGCCGGCGTCGGCGACGTCGGACACGAGCCACACCTCGCCGGTCTGGGGGGGTGGGCTCCACGAGGTCGACTCGGCCCAAGCGGGGAGCAGTCCCCCAGCCCAGATCTTCTCGACAAAGCGCGGGAGCGTCCGAAGCGGAGTGATTCCCACCCGGGACCGCTACTCCAGCTCGGCGACGATCGCCGAGAGGAAGGCGCCGAACTTGGCCTCGTTGCGGGAGTCGGCCGCGACGAGGTCCTTGTGCGCGCGGACCATGAGCTTGAGCCGCTCTCGATCGCTGACCGGCTCCGTCGAGAGCTGGGTCAGGCGCAGCTTGCTCGGGAGCTTGCTCTTGCCTTGCACGAGGGTCACGAAGGCGTCCACGCCGACCCCGCTGAGCTGCTTGTAGGCGTGGTCGTCGACGTTGATCAGCACGACGCCGGCCGTCTCGGAGAGGTCGCGGACCCGGTTGCTGAGGCCGAGGAGGGTCCCCATGAACGTGCTGTCCACCCCCGTGCAGTCGCTCAGGTCGAGAATGAACTGCTCGGCCCCGTCCTCGATCTCGCGCTCGGCAAAAGCGTCCAGAGCGGACGCGTTGTTCATGCTCCCGAGCCCCTCGACTCGCACGTAGATCGCGTTGTCGGAACGAGCGATTTGGAAGGGAGCAGACTTGGGCGGCATGGGACCTCAGGGTGGTCCAAAACTCTACCAACGCGCGTTGGGAGGTGCATCACCGAAGGGGGTGAGCGCACCCTCTCCCGATTCCCTTACTTGCCGCGGGCTTTCTGGAGGAACTCCAGGTCGTAGAACTTGCCGCCCGTGACCTCTGAGATCTTGCGGAGGAACTTCTCGCCGAAGGTCGCCTTGGTGATCTGGAGGCAGTGGACGCGGACGCGGCTGTAGACGTTGATCCGGGTGAGGTGCCGCATGAAACGGGCCGTGCGGAGGAATTGGCCTTCGGTCGGGCCTCCCTCGGAGAGGAAGAACACGGTGTCGATCTCGGGGTCCTCAAAGGCGACTGCGAGCGTGTCGTAGAGGTTGCTTCGGCCGAGCGATCTGCCCTTGGGGGTGACCGCCTTTTGGTCGACGAACCCGATCAGCTTCTCGCGGGCCCGCTTGATCGGGAACAGGCGATCGGCGGTGAAGCTGTATTCGGTCGCGAAGAAGCACACGTTCGTCCACACGTCGTTGCCGAGCGCCTTGAGCACGCGCTTGAGCTCCTGCGCGCTGTAGATCATGCGGCTGGGGGAGTCGCTCTCGTCCTTGTCCATCGGGCCGTTCATGCCACCCGAGACGTCTTGAGCGAACAAGAGCCGGTTGCTGTGGATCGGGATTCCGTGGAACCGAACCCGGGTCTTGGCCTCCTTGCCCGTCTCGACGCGACCATCCTTCTTGTCTGCCTCGCCGGGGAGCTTCTCGTCCTTGTCCCCCTTCTTCTTCTTGGACTTCCTCTTCTTCTTGGTCTTCTTCTTGGGCGGGGCCTTGTCCTTGAAGGTGAAGCTGTCCTTGCGCGCGTCCCACCAGCCTTGCCAGTTCTCGGGGTCGTCTCCGAGCTGCTCGCCCGTCAAGTCGAACAGGCCCATGGCGAGCACGTGCTTGCTGAGGCCTTCGGCCCGCTCGAGGCGGGCGATCATGGCTTGCAGGGCGCTCTTGGCGAGGGCGGGGTCCTTGCTTCGCTCGAGCCAGAGTCCGAGCGTATCGACGGAGGCGAACAGGATTCGGGCTTCCCAGGAGCGGGCCTTCTTGCCCAGCGGCTTGGCGGAGATCGCGGAGATCGCGGCCTTCGCGGCGCGCGCGCGATCGATCTTGCCGAGCGCCACGAGCCCTGCGATCCGCAGCGGGAGGACCTTGTGCTTGAGGGCTTTCTCTATGTGGGGCTCTGCGGTCTTGGGATCGACGACGGCCAGCGCGATCAAGGCGTCGCCTTGAACGCGGAACTCCGAGTTGGGGTGGCGGCGCTTGAAGGTCTTCTCGAGCGCCTTGCTCGACTCGGGGGAGCCGATTCGTTCGAGCGCCCAGATCGACTCCAGGACCACGGATTCGTTCTTGGCCTTGAGTCCGGCCTTCTCGAGGGCCTTGCGCCCCGCCTCGTATCTGCAGCGCTCGTAGAGCTCGGCCACAGCCGCTGCGGCCAGGGGGCTCTTCTTCGCCTGGAGCAGGACGCGCCCGAGGCCTTTCATGAGCTCCTCGCTCTTGCGCTGGCGGAGGACCTCGAAGCAGTCGTCGCGGACATAGACGCTGGAGTCACCCAGGAGCGCGGCCGCCTCGGCGGGCCCAGCGGCGCGGGCCGCCTTCTTGCCCTCCCGCGCGGCCTCGCTCTGCTTCTTTAGGCTCCGCTTGCTGTCGTAGTAGGGCGGACCAAAGCCGTCGGGAGCCCCGAGCGCGAGGCTGGAGAGGGTCAGGCTGAGGGAGAGCCCGAGGGCGAGAGTGGGAATTCGTGGCACAAGCAACCTCCGCGGGTCAGGAGTCTCGGGGGCTGAGTGGTCCCCCGTCAAGCCCTCACTGCGAGCGCCGTGCCAGTCTGGATCCGGTCTGTTGCGTTTCCGAAGCGTGTCACGGCGAGACGAAGTGGGCAAAAATTGCCCGTTCTTGGGCTCGCGATTGGATCCGCGACACGAATCCTGCTCCGCAGATAGCGGCGAGGGCCTTCGTCGCCAATAATCCCCCCGTGAGCAACCTCCTTAGCTGTCGTGGTGTCGAGAAGTGGTTTGGGACCCGCCGCCTGTTCGAGGGGCTGGGTCTGACGATCGCGAGCGGCGACCGAATCGGGCTGATCGGCCCCAACGGCGCCGGGAAAACGACCTTCCTCAAGATCCTGGCGGGGCTCGAACCCTTGGATCAAGGGGAGGTCGCGATCACCCGCGACGTGCACCTGGCCTACCTCCCTCAGGTGGACGTGTTCCCTGAAGGCGCGACGGTTCTCGACGTCGTCCAAGCCGCTGCGCGCGGAGACGACCCAAGCACCGCGGCTCAAATCGCGCTCGGTAAGGCGGGCTTTAGCGACCCCGATCAGAAGGTCGACGTCCTCTCGGGGGGGTGGCGAAAGCGCTTGGGCGTGGCGTCGGTCCTGGTCCAGGAGCCCGACGTCGTGCTCCTCGACGAGCCGACCAATCACCTCGACCTAGACGGAGTGGAGTGGCTTGAGGGGATCTTGGCGCGAGCCCACTTTGCTTGCTGCGTGGTCACTCACGACCGGTTCTTCCTCGAGCAGGTCACGACTCGAATCGTGGAGATCGCGCCCCACTACCCAGGAGGGTCGCTCCAGATCCCCGGTCGCTACAGCGTGTTCCTCGAGCGGCGAGCGGCGCTCTTCGAGACCCAGCTTGCGCAAGAGAGCCGGCTGGCGAACAAAGTCCGGCGCGAGGTCGAGTGGCTCAAGCGCGGCGTGCGCGGTCGAGGGACCAAGAAGAAGGATCGGATCGACGCGGCCCACTCGCTGATGGGCGACCTGGCGGACGTCTCAGCTCGGAACCGCGCTCAGGGCAAGCAAGGCACCGCCGAGCTCGCGTTCTCGGGGAGCGGGCGCAAGACGCGGGCCTTGCTCCGCGCGGACGGGCTTTGCGTGTCGCGAGGAGACAACGAGCTGATCCGCGGGTTGGATCTCGAGCTTCAGCCGGGCATGCGGGTCGGGCTCGTGGGCCCCAACGGCTCGGGGAAGTCCTCGCTCTTGGCAGCTTTCTGTGAGGAGCTGGCGCCGAGCGGCGGGACGCTCAAGCGGGCCAAGCTGCTCCAGACCGTGATTTTCCACCAGGATCGAGACCGCCTCGACCCCGAGACCACGCTCCAGCGAGCGCTCTGCCCGGAGGGGGATTCGATCACTTTCCAAGGGAAGCCGATTCACGTTCGGGCCTGGGCCGAGCGCTTCGGGTTTGACCGCGATCGGCTCAAAATGCTGGTCGGGGGCCTGTCCGGCGGCGAGCGAGCCCGGGTCTTGATCGCGGAGTTGGTCCGCCAGCCCGCCGACCTCCTCCTCTTGGACGAGCCGACCAACGACCTCGACTTGCCGACCCGCGAGCTGCTCGAGGAGCGGCTGCGAGAGTTTAAGGGCGGATTGGTGATCGTGACCCACGACCGCTGGCTCTTGTCTGAGGTCTGCACCGAGCTCCTCGCGCTCGGCGGGGACGGCGAATGGCGGCTCCTGGCCGACCTCGATCAGTGGAAGCGCTATCGCCGCGAGCGCAAGAAGGCTGCGAGCGGGGGCGGCGGAGGGAAGACGCCCAAAGGCGAGGTGGCTGCGCCCGCGCCCGGGCCCAAGCGCAGCAAGAAGAAGTTCTCCAACAAGCAGCGCCGAGAGTGGGAGGGCATGGAGGCCGCGATCGAGGCCGCTGAGGGCGAGGTGGAGCGGTTGACCGAGGTCACCAACGACCCGGTGATCTCTGCGGATCACACCAAGCTTCAGGCCGTCTGTGAGGAGCTGAGCTCCGCCGAGGGCGAAGTCGAGCGGCTCTACTCCCGCTGGGGCGACCTCGAGAAGCTCCAGCAGGGGTAGCTCCGGCTAGCGGGTCCGCAGGCCTCGCCAATCCTCTTCGTCCTACCGCGCGAGTAGGCGCTCGCGCTCCCGACACTCCTCTTCGAGGCGCTGCCAGATCCCGCGAGACTCCTCGTAGGTCGCCTTGGCTCGCTGGCGCTCGACCTCGATCAGCGCTCGCTCTTCGTCGCTCGGGGTCCCGAAGGAAAACCCAGGTTCGTCGAGTTCGCCCAAGAGCCGGTCGACGTGGCGCACGAACTGGCGCGCGCTGGCGACCGAAGCTCGGATCGGTCGGCCGGCGACGTCAACGTAGATCGGGCCCGTGTGGGCCGTCGTGCAGCGAGCGAGGACCCAAGCGCTGTCCGCTATCGTCACATCGGGACGCCAAACGCCGCTCCCTGCGAGGTCTTTCTGGGCGACGACTTCGCCGTTGGCGACGAGCTCGACGTTCGTCGCTTCGCTGGGCAAGCGGTAGCTGACGGCAAAGGGGACCCGGGCCTGGCTGGCGATCGCGACTCGGTCGCCGGCGTGGCTCGAC
>JAESQQ010000044.1 GCA_016765095.1 Planctomycetota bacterium
CGTGGGGGGTGCCTTCGTGGGGTTCGCCGCGCTCCTCCTGGCGCCCCAGCTAGCACGCTTTCGCAAGGGGCTCCTGATCGCGAGCGCGGTCGGCGTCGGGCTCCTGCCCAGCGTGGGCGCGATCGCGCTCGCGCTAGGCCCCGAGCGAGCCGGGGTCGGGCTCTCGCTCACGGTTCGCCTCGAATACTGGGAGGCGGCGGTCGCCATGTGGCGCGAGGCGCCGCTCCGCGGGCTCGGGATCAACCAGTTCCGGGAGTTCTATTCGAGCCTCAAGTCGGTCCAGGCCGAGGAGGCGATTCATGCGCACAGCGCGCCGCTCCAGCTCCTCGCGGAGACGGGCTTGGTCGGCCTCGTGCTCTTCACAGCGACCCTCGCCGCTACCGCGCGGGCAGGTCTTCGTGTCGCCTGGGGACCCATGCTGGCGAGCAAGCCCTCCGAGGCCGAGAGCAAGGGACCGCTGGGGCCCTTGGGGCTTCTGCTGGTGGTCGAGTTTGGGCTCTGCCTGGGGTGGATTCTGTTGGGGGTTCACGGCGACACCTATCACCTGGGGACCCTCATGGCTTGGCTCGCGATCCTGGTCGGGCTCTTGGTCCTAACCGCGGGGATCTCCCGTGGGTTGGCGGGTCTCAGCCCCCGCCTGATCGCGGGTGCCGCCTTGGCGGGCTCGGTGGTCTTGATCGGCGACGGGCTGTTGAACTTCGGCGTTCACCACGCCGGGCTCTCGGTCGTGGTGTGGCTCCTGATCGGCCTCGCGCCGAGCTTCGCGCCGAGCCACAAGGCGGAGCCCACTCCGGGAGGCTGGCTGCCTGCGGCCGGGGTTGTGCTCACGACCCTGGGGCTGGTCGCGGTGGTTCTGCCTGGGGCGCTCGAGGCCGAGGGGAGTCGCGCCGAAGCCCGTCACGCTCACGAGCTCGCGGCGCGCGGCGAGGACGTCGGCCAGAACCTCCTCCGCGCAGAGAAGGAGTTCGCGTTGGCTTGCGCGGCGGCGCCTCGAAACGCGCGGACTTGGCTCGAGCGAGGAGCGGTCTTGGCGACCCTCGCGGAGCGAGCGCCCAAGGCCGAGCGCGCGGCACTCCTGGGCGTGGCGATTGCGGCGACGGAGGAGGCGATTCGCCTCGCTCCGCGTAAATCTGGGGCGCACTTTCAGCTTGGGCGGGTCTTGGTCCGCTACCCGGCGACTTTGATCGAGGCGCAGGCAGCTTTTGATCGAACCGTCGAGCTCTACCCGGCGCACCCTGAGCACCTCCTCGAGGCGGCGGGGGCGCGGGTCGCGAGGATCGAGCTCGGGGGTCTGAGGGGCTCTGAGCTCGAAGTGCTGGCCCGGGGCGCCCGGGGGCTCCTCGACCGCGCCGAGGAAGTCAGCCGATTGACCCGGCTCAAGCGGATTCAGCTTCGTCCAGCTCAGGTCAAGCGAATCGCTCGGCTCCGCCAGGTTCTTGACGCTGCGCTCCCCAAAGATTGATTCGGCGATTGACGGCCGGCCGGAATCCCGCACGGAAGAGGGGTCTCTGGGACGTCGGTAGTCGTTCGTATGGTTCTCGCGTGGGGAAGATCAAGCACAGCACTGAGGGCCAGCGGCGCTATCGCGTTCTGTTGCGGCACCTTGCCCGGGGCGGCACTCCCCCGGCCGAGCTGGACCTCATCCTCAGGATCGCGGGACGCGATCGTTCAGGGCTTGAGCACGACTTGAGCGCTTGGCGCGAGCGGGTTCGTTTGGCCTCCCGGGCCGAAGAAGTCGTTGCGCTCTTGGATCGCGTCGCGATCGCACGCGAGGGGTATCTGCTCGTCCGGCAGTCTGCGCGACGAACCTGCGAGGAGGCTGAGGCGCGCGAGCGCCGGGCGCGCGCGACTTACGACGCGCTCGCCCACCGAATGGAGCAAGCTCGGGCTGCAGACGACGCGCTCAAGGCGCTTCTCCCCTGTGAGCTGCGGAGCGAGTGGGAGGCCGCTGAGGTGCGGGTCCAGCAAACTCGGACCTCTCTCCGTGACGCTTGCTTGGGCGGCAGAAACGCCGAGCACCTTGAGGCTGACCTCGAGGCGGCCGAGTCCCACCTCGAGGCGGTTCGGGCCTCGGTCCTCGAGCCTTAGGCGGTCCCTTTCTCGACTGGCCTTCTCCTCTGGCCTTCTCCTCTGGACTGGCCTCCTCTAGGACTGGCGGCTGCCGGGTCGGGTGGACTGCTGTATTCTGTCGCCCCACGTGGAGGAACCCATGGGTCTGCTCACCGACAAGACGATCGTCATTTTCGGAGTCGCCAACAAGCGCTCCATTGCCTGGGGGATCGCCAAGGTGGCTGCCCGCGAGGGCGCCCAGTTGGTCCTGGGCTATCAGAACGAGCGCATGGGCAAGGCGCTCAACAAGCTGATCCCCGATCTGCCCTCCCCGCCGATCATTGCCGAATGCGACGTGACCAACGACGACCTGGTCGCAGCGTTCTTCGAGACGGTCAAGAAGGAGTGCGACGGGGTGGACGGCCTTGTGCACTCGATCGCGACGGCCAAGCGTGAGGAGCTGGGTGGCAGGTTCCGCGACACCTCGTGGGAGGGCTACGCGCTCAGCCAGCAGGTCTCGGCTTACTCGCTGATCTCCCTGGCTCGCGGGGCAGTGCCGCTTATGACGGGGCGCGAGGCCTCGATCGTCTGCATGACTTACTACGGCGCCGAGCGGGTGGTCAATGGCTACAACGTCATGGGCGTCGCCAAGGCTGCCCTCGAGGCGAACACGCGCTACCTCGCCGACGACCTCGGCCCGGAGGGGATCCGCGTCAACGCGATCTCTGCCGGCCCGATCAAGACCGTCAGCGCCATGGGCGTCTCCGGCTTTAAGAGCATTCTCGGGACCGTCGTCGAGCGGGCACCGCTTCGTCGCAACGTGACCCAAGAGGACGTCGGCAACACGGCCCTGTTTCTCATGAGCGATCTCGGCCGGGCGGTCACGGGCCAGACGATCTACGTCGACTCGGGCTACTCGATCCTGGGCGCCTAAGGCCGCGCGGCCTACTTGGGGGCGGCGATCTTGCCAAACCCGTTGAAGCTCAGGCTGCCGAGGTAGAGCTGCCCTTCGTGTTCCTGGACGCTCGTGACGGGCGAGAAGGAGTCGGGGGCGTTGTGCTGGAGGTCGTGGGTGACTTTTCCGTTCGCGTCGAGTCCGAGGACCCAGCCGTGTCGTTTGGCTGAGGGTTGGGCGAAGGCCGGCAGGCGCGCGATCACTTTTCGCACCCCGGGGGAGTCCGCGAGGCTGTCCAAGAGCGGGTCTCGCGGCGAGGCGAGCGCGAGCCAGAATCCGCCTCGGGGGTTGGCGGAGATTCCGTCGGGGAAGCCGGGCAGGTTGTCTATGAAGACGTCGTGCTGGCCCTTCTTCTCGCCGGTGAGCCAGTAGCGCACGACTCGGTAGTTGCCGGTCTCGACTACGAGCACGAAGGTTTGATCGGCCGAGACCGCGACTCCATTGGCGAACTGGAGGTCTCCCAGCACCACGCGGGTCAGCTTCTCGGTCGGGTCGTAGGCGAGGAGTCTCCCGTTGAGCCCGTGCTCGATCAGGTCGAGCTTGAAGTCCTCAACTCCGAACTTGCTTGAGGCGTCGCTGAAGTAGATTGTCCCGTCGGCTGCAATGTCGAGATCGTCGGTGAACCCGAACCGAACGCCGGCGGCTTCGGAGCTGTGAGTCACGAGCGCCTTGGTCTGGGGATCGAAGCACAGCAGGCCCTTGGCCGCGTCGGCGATCCAGAGCAGCCCGTGGCTGTCGAAGCCCAAGCCCAGGGGTCGTCCTGTGGTGTCGACGGCCAGCTCGGGGGTTCCGCCGCCGGGTGGGAAGCGCATGATCCTCCCGTCCGCGAGGCCGACATAGATTCGGCCCTTCGCGTCGATTGCCACGTCCTCGGGGCCGGCGGCCAGCCCGACGCCGAGCCTCTCAACCTTCGCGAGCGCGTCGTTTGAGGCCCAGGCCACCGGCGTCGGTGGAGTCCAAACGACCGGTTCGACGTCGATAGGCCAGAACAGGAGGTAGGCCGCGAGGAGGGCGAGGAGGGAGAATCCCCAGGCAAGTCCGCGCTTGAGGCGGGCATAGGGGCCGGGGGGAGGGGGGCGGAATTTCTTCTTCTTGTTCACCCGCACTTTCTACCTGCTCAGGGAGGCGAGCGGGGCAAGTCGAGGTCTCGAAGAAGGGCCGCTGCGCTTGTCACTCGTAGGGAGTCGGGGTAGCGTGTCGGCCGCTTCGCGGGCGTAGCTCAATGGTAGAGCATCAGCTTCCCAAGCTGAGGGTTGAGAGTTCGATTCTCTTCGCCCGCTTCGCTGAGAAGGCCGTCTAGAACGCTCTAGGCGGCCTTCTTTCGTGGTTCCGGGCCGCGAGCGTAGTAGGGGCTAGGGAAGGTCCGTTCCGCACGGGACTGCTCCCCCTCTTCCTCCGTCCCCTCCTGCACGACGGGCTTGGCTCCCCGCCTGAAGGTCAGACGCAGAGGCCGGTCGGATGGCCCCCCATTCCAAAGTGACCGGCGGTAGATCAGAACCTTGTCACTGACCTCGCCGTCCTTCCACCTAGCCCGAAGCCAGGGACCATGCACGTCTGCTCCCCGGCTCCTCCCTAGGCTCCCCCAGCTGGCGTCCACCTTGCTTGCAACCGGAGACTTTGAAGGAAGCGCTCTCGACGACAGGTCTCCAGTTGCCCACTCCACGGTAGTGGGAGGTGTATTCAATCAAGGCTCCCTTCGGCTCTGAGCTGACCTTGACCCAGCGATACTCCTCGGGGCTATTGACAGTCCAGCCAGTCAGGGTTGTAGCTCCTGACGTTGACAAGCCTAAGTTCAGAGGCCGTCTGTCTCTCCCGGACAGGCGGGCGGGGGTAAACCGATCGCGGTAGGGACCCCCGTTACCGGGGGCCCCCCGCACAGATCCCAGCGTGCGGAACTACCGCACTGGGCTCCTGCCTCGGGTAGTGACGCACAGGCGTTGGTCCGGGTGGGGGTGGACGATTCGCGGTCTGGGAAGCCACCGA
>JAESQQ010000449.1 GCA_016765095.1 Planctomycetota bacterium
GTCCCACAAGTCGTTGTGGGACACGGCGTTGCACGTAAGCGGGCGAAGAGAATCGAACTCTCAACCCTCAGCTTGGGAAACCAATCCCGGCAATGGGCCATTGTGGGGCTCAGCGGGCTTGACTGAGCCAGCCATTGGAGTTCTCTGCGTCGGACTTGTGCCAGCTTGTGCCTCGGGGTGCCCGGGCAAGCCGCGTGAATGGCCTACATTCTGGCCTCCACAATTCACGCGGGGCGTGGCCTCCGTGGCCACGGACTCACGATGACTCGACCACTGTCTACTCCTGCTCGCGGCCACGGGAGCGCATCGTCCGCCGGACTTGCGACCCGACCTTGCTCAGGCGACGCCGCTTGGACGCCGGACTTGCGACCCGACCTTGCTCAGTCGACGCCGCTTGGACGCCGCACTAAATCGATCGTCGCGCTGCGCCGGTCCGTTACTACAGGTCATCCCTGACCCCCGGTGCACAGACCTCTTCACCCCGACCCAGACAGACCATAGGCCACCCCTCGAACGGCCCGTCACGGGGCAATATGAGCCTCACAGAGGGCCGGCTGGTGATCGATGTCGAGAGCGTTGAGCGTCGAGCATCGCGCGTTGACTTTCGGCACCTGGTCCCGCCGCTGGCGCAGAGCGTTGACCTGGTCCCGACGACCCGATCTTCACCGCCGCGCTGGCAGCCGAGATCGAGGATCAGCGATTAACGCTCAGCGCGACCTCGGGTGCCGTCCGAAAAGCCCCCTCCATTTCGAACGCTGGATAATGGCGTTGAGGGCCACGAGGAGCAGGTCGAGGCCGTGGGCGGAAAGCTCTGGGTTTGGGGATTGTTAGTCATCACGACGGGTGATTGCGATTTGTCGGTCGGAACTGGAGCATCGGGAACTGGAGCATCAGTGCGATGCCCTAACCTGAGGGAGGAGTCAGCGCGTGCGGATCAGTCGAGTCCAGATCAACAATTTCAGGAATTTCCGGGCTCTTGATCTCAAGCTCGGGGATAGCGTCGTCCTGGTCGGTGAGAACAAGATCGGGAAGTCGAACTTCCTCTGCGCCATCCAGCTGGTGCTCGATCCCAGCCTGCCCGACGTTGCCCGCCAACTCCGCGAAGAGGATTTCTGGGACGGGTTACCTCGCCCCCTCAAGAGGGCAGACACGATCCGGGTCAGCGTCGACCTGACCGATTTCGAGGAGAACGCCGCCCAGCTGGCGGTCCTCGCTGAACATCTCGTCCAGCCTGTGCCGATGGTCTCCCGGCTGACCTACGAGTTCCGCCCTAAGGCAACCCTTGAAGGCGACCCGGAGAAGAGTGCCGACTACGAGTTCTTTTGTTACGGGGGAGGGCGCGAGGACAACACCTTCGGATACGACACACGCAAGCGCCTACCGGTGATGGTACTCCCCGCGCTGAGGGACGCAGTGCGGGATCTCGCCAATTGGCGACACTCCCCACTGCGCCCCCTCTTGGAGGAGGCTGCAAGCACCATCGAACGCTCTACCCTCAAGAAGATCGCGGACGACATCCAGACCGCTAACTCGACCCTGACCGACACCAAAGAGCTGGAGGGCGTCGAGAACCAGATCAACGATCAGCTTGAGTCGATGGTCGGCGATCAGCATGCTCTTGAAACCAACCTCGCCTTCGCGCCAGCCGACCCTGAGCGGTTGATTCGTGCTGTTCGCCTATTCATGGACGGTGGTCGCCGGGGCGTGAACGACGCCAGCCTCGGCTCTGCCAACCTCCTCTACCTGACGCTCAAGGCGCTGGAACTTCAGCAGGAAGTCAAGCAGGGCACTCGCGATCACACGTTCTTGGCCATCGAGGAGCCAGAAGCGCATCTCCACCCCCACCTCCAGCGACTCGTCTATCGGGAGTTCTTGAGCCGAAGGAGGCACCTGGATCCCGAGGACGACGCGGACGACGCGGACGACGCGGACGACGCGGACGATGCGGACGACGCGGACGACGCGGACGACGCGGACGACGCGGATCTCTTCAGTAACACCACGGTCATCTTTACGACGCACTCTCCCCATGTCGTGAGCGTTGCCCCGCTTCGCTCGCTCGCGTTGTTGAAGAGGGAGACGCCCGGCAGAGAAGCCACGTATGGCGTGTCTACGGTGGGCCTCGACCTGACGGACACAGAGGTTGAGGACCTTGAACGCTACTTGGACGTGAGCCGTGGAGAGATCCTCTTCGCGAGTGGTGTACTGCTCGTCGAAGGCGAGGCCGAGAGTTACCTCGTCCCAGCGCTTGCTGACCAGCTTGGTCATGACTTCGACCGAGCTGGCATTGCCATTTGCTCGGTCGCAGGCACTCACTTCCGTTCCTACGTCAAGCTCGTTGGGCCCGAGGGGCTCAAGATCCCGTTCGCCGTAGTGACGGACAACGACCCTCCCGCAAAGGCAACCTCGAAACCAACACCTGGGCAGACGCGCTGCTTGGATCTGCTCTCGATCATCGCACCCGAGTTAGACACCAAAAAACGCGCCACTCGCCTCGCTGCCCTGGAGTCCCACGGCCTCTTCCTCAACGACAGCACGCTTGAGTTGGATCTGCTTGCTGAAAGCGACGAAAACGGTGTTGTGTTGAGCGAAGTACTGCTGGACCTGCTGAAGCCTGGCAAGACGCTCAAGCAGGAGATGGAGGGCTGGATCGCGGACCCGTCGAAGATCGACGGGGCCGCCTTGCTGAAACGAATCAAACGCGTGGGCAAGGGTCGCTTTGCACAGCGCTTAGCGAGTAGGGCCGCAGACCTGACGTGCCCCAGCTACCTCCAGAAGGCCATTGAACATGTCACGCAGTAACGCCTACCTGGCCGCAGCAGAGGAGCTGCGCGAGAACAGCGGCCAGTGGGCGGCCTACGAGAGTGAGGGGAACTGCGTCGTGCTCGCGGGGCCTGGTAGCGGCAAGACGAAGACGCTCACTGTCAAGGTGGCGCAGCTCCTGTCAGCGGAGGTTCGTCCGCCACGCGGTCTAGCCTGCGTGACCTACAGCAGTGAGTGTTCGCGGGAGTTAACCCGTCGGCTCGACAAGCTAGGGGTCAGGTCAGGGAGGAACACGTTCGTGGGAACCGTCCATTCATTCTGCTTGACACACATCCTGCGGCCCTACGCCCACCTAACGGAGTCACGGCTTCCGCAGCCGTATCGGGTCTGCACTCAGGAAGAACGCGCAGACCTCTTCCGCCGCGCCGTGGACGAGGTGATCTCGGTGGACGAGGAGGCATACAAGTTCAACACCCTGGTCGACGTCCATCGGCGCACCGTTTTCGACCGAGCTTCTTGGCAAACTGACAGAATCGGGCGGCTTGCGGATCGGTTTGAGCAGCTGCTCCGCAAGACGGGCTTGATCGACTTCGACGACATGGTCTTGATCGGCCTGGAGTTGCTGGGCAACGATTGGCTGTGCAAGGCTCTCGTCGCCCGGTTCCCAATCCTCGTTGTGGACGAATACCAGGATCTTGGGGAGCCCTTGCATCGCATCGTTCTCCGGCTCCTCGGCTTCGGGATGCGGATCTTCGCAGTCGGTGATCCAGACCAGTCTATCTACGGATTCACCGGAGCCAGACCTGAACTGCTGCGAGAGCTGTCAGAGCGGAAGGACCTTGAGTCCGTTCGCCTAATGCTCAACTACCGCTGCGGCCAGAAGATCATCCAGGCAGCGACTCTGACCCTCGCAGAGGAGAGGGAATACAAGCCCGGGAATGACCATGAGGGCGCGATCTACATCTGGAAACCTGACGGAGGGCTTGAAGGCCAGGTGGAATTGATCTTCTCGGATCTGCTTCCGAAGGCAAGAGAACGCCGATCCGACTTGCGGCTGAGTGAGGTCGCGATCCTATACCACACCAAATCTCACGGCACCGAGATCGCTGCGGCGGCTGAGGCCGCAGACCTCTCGTACATCCGTATCGACGGGCTTGCTCCCTACCGCAAGACCGCCCTGACCCGTTGGGTCGAGGACTGCGCGTCCTGGTGCGCAGGGGGGTGGCAGCTAGGGGAACCCCGTCTTGGCCCCCTTCTTTCCCGCTGGCTCAGTTGGCACCGAGAACTCGGGCTGACTGCCGCCAAAGTCGTTGAACTGAAGCGGCGTGTCGTGCGGTACATGTTCGAGCATCGGGAGCCGAGAGAGCCCGTGTCGGAATGGCTAGAGGGACTGTACGCCGCCACGCTCCACACTCCGTTGCGACTTGAATCCATGGCGCACGAAATGCCTACCTTCTTGACGATGCTCAAGGCGTTTTCCGACAAGGGGCCTTTCGCTGGACACACCTTGGAGATGCTTGCGGGGCAGACGGGTCGCGAGGATCACCTCAACCTCATAACCCTTCACAGCGTCAAAGGGAGAGAGTTCGACGTGGTGTTCATGGTCAACTGCGACGACTGGCAGTTCCGTGTGGGCAACGTACAGAGCAACAACCTCTTCTATGTGGGGATGACGAGGGCTCGCCACGAGATCCACTTCTTGTGCTCGGATTTCGCGATCACTCCTTGGGGCGCAAGAAAGCCGCGTAGGCCCGCCAAGCAGCTCTACGCGATAGCGAGGCAGCTGGAAGGCTCGTAATCAGCCTCAAAACCCAGAGCTTTCCGCCCACGGCCTCGACCTGCTCCTCGTGGCCCTCAACGCCATTATCCAGCGGTAACCGTTCAGCCCCTAAAACGACCCTCGCCGGCGAGGGGCGCCCGGACCGTTCGTTCCGGAAGCGCATCACCAGATCCCGGAAGCTGA
>JAESQQ010000450.1 GCA_016765095.1 Planctomycetota bacterium
CACTTCAACGAGCACCTGACCCAGTCAACGCCCTACAAGCAGCGGCTGGGCTTCGGCGGCGACCAGAAGCCGCCGGCCGGCTTCGACCAGAATCCGCGCCCGGCGAACGTTGGCGTCGCCGCCGCTGAGCGGGACCCCGAATCGAGTCAGGAGCGGCGCGAGGGCTCCGAGGTCGTCGAGGTGGCCGCGGGCGAAGTCCACCCAGAGCACAAGCGCTCCCTCCCGCGCTGCGGGGAGCGACGCCTCTCGCAGAAGCCGACTCCGCCCCGCCCCGGCGAGGCCGGTCACCAGGGCGACCTCGGCCTCGTGGAGGTGAGCCAGGGCGGCTTCGCGTCCACGGAGCGAGCCCTCAATCGGAAGCAGCCCCTCGTCCGACTCTGCCGGCGAGGGAACACCGCGAGCGACGCTCAACTCCGCCAGCGCCTCGCCGGCCGAGGAGGGTCGCCGGTTGCGATCGCTGGCGAGGAGGCGCTCGAGAAACGCCCTCGCGTTCTGAGGCAGAGCCTCAAGCGGCGACCCGCAGGCCTCAAGCAGCGTGACCCCGAGGCCGTAGAGGTCAGCCCGTCGATCGACGGGGAATCCGAGCAAGACCTCCGGCGCGGCGTAGCCCGGGGTCCCACCCTCTGCGACCTCGCCGGGGCGAGCGGCGAGGCCGAGGTCGAGCAGGACCGGCTGGCCACCCTCAGCGACGAGGACGTGCGCTGGCTTGACGTCGAGGTGGCAGAGCCCGCGCCGGTGAAGGTGCGAGAGCGCCCGCAGCAGCGGCTCGGCGATCTCAAGCGCCCGCTCGACGCGATCCCCCCGCGCCGCCCAGGTCGTGAGCTCCTCTCCCCCGACCCGTTCGAGGACGAGGTAGGGCCGCCCTTCAGCCACGACGAACTCAAGGACTCGAACCAGGCCAGGGTGGTCCAGGCTGCGGAGGTGCTCGAACTCCGCCCGGAGGACCGCGGCCAGGGCTGGAGTCACTCGCTCCTCGGCGAGAGTCTTGAGCGCGACCTCGCGCTGAGTCTGCTCGTCGAGGGCGAGGAGAACGCTCCCCTGAGCTCCCTGCCCGAGGGCGCCCAGCACCTGGTAACGACCCGCGATCCGATCCCCGCTCATGAGTGACAATCCTACTCACCCCCGCCCGCCCCACGCCAAGGCGCCCTCAGTGCCCCAATTCGCCAGGCATCTTGGGGCCCCCACAGGACTTACACCCAGCGAGAGGCGTGCGCCCCGCGTTGACGGTCCGAACCTCTCTCCTTATAGTTCCGACCCCCATCTGACCCGGCTCAAGCCGGGGGAGATCCTGTGTTTGCTGTCGGTAACTGGAAGATGAACCTGACCTTGGAGGAGGCCCTCGGCCTCGCCAGCGGTGTGGTCTCCCAGGTCAGCGAGCTCGGGCTGGGCGCGGAGAGCACCCTCCAAGTCGGAATCGCTCCCCCCTTCCCCTACCTGCACGCAGTCGGGACCCTCCTCGAGGGAAGCGGCGTCGAGCTCGTCGCCCAAGACTGCCACGCTGAAACCAAGGGCGCGTTCATGAGTTGGGTCTCAGCCCCCATGCTCCGCTCGGTCGGCGTTCGGCGCGTGATCGTGGGTCACTCGGAGCGCCGCAAACACGGCGGAGACGACGACACCCGGGTCCGAGCCAAGCTAGAGGCCGCCCTCGCGGCTGGTCTCGGCGTGATCCTCTGCGTCGGCGAGAGCCTCGAAGAGCGAGAGGCTGGCCGCCAGGCCGAGGTCGTGGGGACCCAACTCCGCGCGGCTCTCACGGGCCTAAGCGTCGAGCAGTGGGCCGAGACCGTGATCGCTTACGAGCCCCTCTGGGCCATAGGCACCGGCAAGACCGCGAGCCCTGAGCAGGCCGGCGAAATGCACACACAGATCATTGGGCAGATCCTGCCCGAGCTCCTCCCGGCAGGAGTCGACGCCCCCTTCGTCTTGTATGGCGGGAGCGTTAAGCCGGCGAACATAGACGCCCTCGCGGCCATCGACGGAGTCGGTGGCGTGCTGGTGGGCGGAGCAAGTCTAGAGGCGAATTCCTTTGGCCGAATCGCGCAGGGATGCGCGCCCGGCGGAGGCGGCGTCAGCAACGACGCCCGGAGCGAGTAATGGAATCTCTCAATGTCCTCCTGACCATGGTTTACGTGTTCTGTTGCCTGTTCTTGGCCTTCGTGGTCCTGCTCCAAAAGGGAGAAGGCGGCGGGCTCGGTGGGTTGGCGGGCTCGAGTGGCGCCGTGGATGTCGCCATGGGCTCCAAAGCCAACATGGCCATGAAGAAGGCCACCGCTTGGGCGGCAGCCCTGTTCATGATCCTCGCGATCGTGCTCGGGGTGCTCAGCAACCACCTGCACAACCCCGAGAGCCAGAACTTCTCAGCGGACAAGGACGCCGCCGACAAGGCCAAGGCTTCGGCCTCAGCGACGCCCGGCGCGACCCCGGCTGCGACACCCGCAGCGTCCGCGACCCCCAAGTAAGGCTGCTCCCGTGAACGGAGCCTTGGCGAGCATGACTGGCTTTGGCTCCGGTCGAGCTGAAGTCGAGGTCGAAGGCCGACGGCACACCTGCGACGTCGAAGCCCGCTCCGTCAACGGCCGACACCTCAAGCTGAGCGTCCGCGCCCCCGACGAGTTCACAGCGTTCGTCCCTCGAATCGAAGCGCTCGCCAAAGCGGCGGTCAGCCGCGGGACGGTCTACGTCTCCCTGCGCCACTCCGTCCAAGGCGGGATCGAGGGCAAACTCGACGAAGCCGCGCTCCGGGCGCTCCACCAGAAACTCGCGAGCCTAGCGGTCAACCTCGACGCGCCGCCCCCGCGGCTCGACGTCCTCTGCCTGGCGCCCGGCGTGTTCGGAGAGGGCAGCGGAGGCCTCGAGCCCGACGTCCTCTGGCCCACGGTCGAGGCTGCCGTTGAGAGCGCTCTGGCCGAGCTGGTCGCCATGCGCGCGACCGAGGGCGCAGGCCTCGGGACGGATCTCCGAGAGATCACGAGCGACCTCCGCCGGGAGGCTGACGCGATCGAGGCTGGGGCCCCAGCAGCGATCGAGGCGCTCGCGACTCGACTCCGAGCGCGAGTCGCAGAGCTCATGGGAGACGCGGAGCTCAGCCCCAGCGATCTGGCCCGAGAGATCGCGCTCATCGCGGACAAAGCGGATATCAGCGAGGAGCTTCAGCGCCTCCGCAGCCACCTCGATCAAGTCGAGGCCGCGCTGACCAAAGGGGGCCCGAGCGGACGCCGACTTGAGTTCCTGGCCCAAGAGCTGGGTCGCGAAGCCAACACCCTGACCAACAAGTGCCGCGATCAGGCGTTGATCCAGCGCGCCCTCGAGTTGAAGCTAGGGGTCGAGCGGCTCAAGGAGCAGGTGGCGAATCTCGAGTGAGCGATCCCTCAGCCCCCAAGGAGGCGTCAGCCCCTCCCCGCATCCTGATCGTGTCAGGGCCCTCGGGCGTCGGGAAGAGTTCGGTCTGCGAGCGCCTCCTCAGCTCTGGGGCCTTGTATCTCTCCGTCTCGGCGACGACCCGCGAGCCGCGGGGCGAGGAGCAAGACGGAGTTCACTACCACTACCTGACTCAGGAGGACTTCCTTCGCCGCGTGGAAGCCGGTGAGTTCCTGGAGTGGGCGCGAGTCCACGGCGAGACCTGCTACGGGACCCTCGCGGCTCCGATCGAAGAGGCCCTCGCGGCCGGTCGCCACGTCCTGCTCGACATTGACGTCCAGGGCGCCGATATCCTCCGCAAGAAGGGCCTCCCCGTCCTGAGCGTGCTCCTCAAGGCCACCCCCGCCCAACTGCGAGCGCGCCTCGAGGCCCGCGGCGACACGACGCCCGAGCAGATCGCGAAGCGACTCGAGTATGCCCAAGGGGAGCTCGTGCAGGCCTGGCGCTACGACCTCATGATCACCAACGACGACCTCGACCGGACCGAGGCGGCCCTACGGGCCTTCTTGGGGATCGAGTAAGGGACCCAACGGCCCTGGCGCAGCAACGGTCAAGCGCACGAGGAGGCTCCAGAGAGGCCGGTCGGCACGTCCTGGGAACCGGGCGGGGGTAAACCCCGCCCCTACGAGGGCGTGTTGCGAGCCGCCTGCGAGGGCCACGGTCGGTCGATTTGGGGGGCGCGAGATGCGATCCGTAGGGTGCGGGGTTTACCCCCGCCCGCGCCGGTGGGGGGCTCCAGAGAGGCCGGTCGGCACGCCAAATGATCGCGTCAGACGCTCTAAGCCCAAGCAAGCACTCTGGCGCCTTCGCACAGCAACGCTCAACTCAAGGACCGTCAGGAACCGAGAGAGAGGGTGTCGGGTAACTCAGTGTGAACCCGAAGGAGTGGGCAGGCGTATGAATAGCGTGGAGGAAGAACACATGACCCGTCAGGTGATCGATCCAACTAAATCTGCGTCCCCTTCCTTGCCTGGCACGGTCCGAGTTCGAGCGCTAAGCTCAGAAGTGGAAAAGTGGACGCCACCGGGGGGTGGGCCACTTGGAAGGAGAACTCCCATGCGCAAGCTCGCATCGGGGACGCTCGCAGCAACCTTTTGTTCGGCAGCCTTTTGTTGTGTAGCCCTCATGGGCTGCCAAGCTCCAAACTCAGTCGAGAACGGGATCGCTCAATCGGAGGCCAGTCAACAGGCCTTCTACCAGTCCGAACTCGAGGAGGCCTCGCACTCCAGAGAGCGCAAGCTCCGTGAGTACGAGGCGACGGTTGCGCGCCAAGAGCGCCAATACGGCGACTTGATCGAGGACAACCGCTCCGCCAAGCGGAAGGTCAAGGGCCAACAAGAGCGACTCGCCTCGACGGGAGCCGAGCTCAAGACAGTCCAAGGGAACCTCGCCAAGGCCACCCATGCTGTGAAGGGCGTTCGGACCCAAGTCGCCAAGCTCTCCAAGGAGCGCAAAGCCCTCGACGTGAAGGCGACGCAGAACCGCGCGGCGCTGGCCAAGCTCTCCAAAGAGCACGGGGCTTTGAGCGCTCAAGTCGCGGCTCGAACGGGCGAAGTCGACAAGCTGCGCGGCCAAAGCGCCCAACTGACCGAGGCGCTCGCCACCGAGCGCGGGCAGTTCGCAGCGCTCTCGGCTCAGCGGGGGGCCCTCGAGCAAGAAGTCGCCCTCCTCCAGGCCGACCACGAGCGGCTCGCTGGCCTTCGCGCTCAGCGTGACGCTCAGCGCCAGGAAATCGCCGCGCTGCGCATTCAGCGAAACAAGCTCAAGACGACGATCGAGCACAGCACGACCGAGCTCGCCAGGTATCAGGAGCGGAGCGAAAACCTGGTCGATCGGACCAAGACCGCGCAGGCGAAACGCACCGAGCTTCAGCTCGAGCTGGCTCGAGTCGAGATTCACAAGAAGAACTCGGAGCTGGCCCTCAAGCGAGTCAACCTCGATCACAGCAAGGCCAAGGCTGCGGTCGTGCGGGCGGGTGAGCTCCAGGGCCGCGTCAAGTCCCTCGTGACCGAGATCGCTGGCCTCGAGAAGGAACTGGTCGAGCTCGGGACCTCCCGCGAGTGGCTCCAGCGGACGCGGGACACGATCAAGACCGCGAACCTCGCTCGTCTCCGCAAGGGCGCTCGGACCAAAGCAGGCCTGAAGGGCTCGACGCCCGCCGCGCCGAGCTCGACCGCGCCTAGCAAGGTCAGCCCCAAGGTCGAGTAGGCCAGTGCCTTCCGAGGAAGAGGCGCCCGCGTCCGCGGGCGCCGCTTTCGTTCCGGAGTCGGACTCCGAAGACCTCGAGGTCTCGATCCTGGCCGACGGACGAGTTCAGATTCACGCCCGCTGCCGTCCCGGCGAAGACCCCAGCCAATGCGAACTTCGCGTTCAAGCGCTCGTCGAGGCTTTGGGCGTCCCGGAGGAAGTGGTCGTCCGCAAGATCGAGCCTCGCGAAGGGGACGTCGAGGAGCCCGCCTAGCGCTCGACCTCCACGCCTGAGCGCCAGACTCGAGTCAGCTCGAGCGAGTCCTCGCTGAGCTCAACAAGGTCCGCGAAGGCGCCGGGCGCGAGGCGCCCGACGTCCTCCCGTCCCAGGGCGCGGGCCGGGTTCTCACTCAGGAGCTGACTGACTTCCCCCACGCTCAGCCCAGCGTCGATCGCGTGGCCAAAGGCCTGGTCGAGCGTTAAGAGGCTCCCGGCCAAGGTTCCGTCGGGGAGGAGCGCACGCCCGCCCGAGACTTGAATCGCCTGCCCGCCCAGCTCGCTCAGGCCACAGCCCTTGCCCGCCGCTCGGATCGCGTCGCTGACCAGGCAGAGGCGCGCGGCGCGGTGCGCGAGGCGAAACAAAGCCGGGGTCACGTGGTGAGTGTCGAGGATCAACTCGTGGAAGCGCTCGTCGGCCCCCTCCAAGCCCGGGTCGAGCGCGGCGGCCGCGAGCCCCGGCTCGCGGTGGTGCATTCCGCTCATGGCGTTGAAGAGGTGGGTCACGCCCCCCGCTCCGGCGGCGAACCCGGCCGCCCCCTCCTCGTAGCTGCAAGCGCTGTGCCCGAGGCTGACCCGAACTCCAGCGGCGCGGAGTTGGCGAATCAGCTCCAGGGCCCCCGGCAGCTCCGGGGCGAGGGTCACGATCGAGACCGGCCCCAGCGCGAGCAGCTCAGCGGCGAGGGCCAGATCCGGAGCCCGGGTAAAGGCAGGCTGAGCGCCGCGTCGCTCGTCGCTCAAGAAGGGGCCCTCGAGGTGCACGCCGAGCAAGCGGGCAGCTTGAGGTGAATCTGGAATCGCCGCGCAGTCAGCGACGACGGTCTTCAGCTCCTCGGCCGGGCGCGTGATCGTCGTCGGGCAGAGGCTAGTCGTCCCGTGGCGGAGGTGAAACGCAGCCACGCGCGCTATCCCCTCGGGACCGTCCATGACGTCGGCCCCGTCGCCGCCGTGCACGTGGAGGTCTATGAAGCCTGGGATCAAGAGGCGACTCGGGGCCGGCCCCTCGCGAAACGCGACGATTCGCTCGCCCTCGACCTCGAGGGCTCCCTCGCGCCAGCCGCCTGGCGTCAGGACACGTCCGGCGAGCTTC
>JAESQQ010000451.1 GCA_016765095.1 Planctomycetota bacterium
ACTGCGTCGAGCGCAGCTTCGCAGCCGGCCTGGTCTCCGGCCCAGGCAGCCAAGCGGGCCCGCTGGGGCGCGGGGGCCTCGGGCGGGCAGGCCTTCCAGGCTTGGGCGTAGTCGCCGCTGAGGGCCAAGACCCAGGCCGCGTTCGGGGTGGCTCCCAGGTCCGGGCTCCAGCGCTTGCGGGCTTCGACGACGTTTGCCTTCGCGAACAAGGCCTCCAGTTCGTCCTGAGCGGTCTTCTTCTTGGCGCGGCGATCCGCGAGGTCCTGCTCTGCTGCGGCGAAGCGACCCTTGAGCTTCTCGTCCTCGGCAGCGGGTTTGGCCGTGGCTAGCTCTTTGGCGGCGGCTTCCAGGTCGCCCTGGGTCAGGAACTCTTCCGCGCGGACCAGGGCCTGTTCGCTCGTCTTGCGAATCTTCGCCTGGTCCTGAGCGAAGAACAGGGCGCCTCCCATCAGGGCAATGCTCAGGATCGCCGTGGCCGCGAGGAGGATCGAGCGGCCCTTGCCGGGCCCCGATTCGGCCTCGTCGGGCGAGCGTTGCTTGCGTTGACGCACGGCTCGCAGCGCCTTGAGGAAGGCTCCGGCGTCGGGCCAGCGCTCGCTCCCCTGGTGGGAGAGCGCCTTCATGATCACGGCCTCGAGCTTGACCTTGACCTTGACCCCGAGCGAGCGCGGCGTCGCGATCGGGGCCCCCTCGTAGAGCTGGGTGTAGATCTCGAGTGGCGTCGAGCCGGTGTAGGGCGGCGTCTTGGTCAGGGACTCGTAGGCCAGGACGCCCAGCCCCCAGACGTCGGTCCAGGGCCCGATCCCAGCTTCCTCGGACGAGGTCTGCTCGGGGGCCATGTAGGCCGGGGTCCCCAAGGCCTGGCCGGCTTGCGTCAGGCGCGCCGCGTCGGCCCCCTGGGTGATCGCGCGCACGAGACCAAAGTCGACGAGCTGCGCCTTGCCCTCGAGGTTGAGGAGGATGTTCTCGGGCTTGAGGTCGCGGTGAATCAGGTTGCGTGAGTGCGCGAAGGCGAGCGCGTCGGCGACTTGGTCGATCACGTCCAAAGCGGCCTCGACGGGCATGCCCTGCGTGAAGGCTTCCTTGAGCGTGCGACCCTCGACGTAGTCCATCACGTAGTAGGGGGAGCCGCCCTTGGTTCGCCCGGTCCCGTAGACGGACACGATCGCGGGGTGCTCCCCGAGGATCTTGAGGGCTTCTATCTCTCGCTCGAAGCGCTGGAGGGACTCCTCGTCGCTGGCCATTTCTTCAGGCAGCAGCTTGAGGGCAAACATGCCGCCTTGGGTCATGTGCTCGACGAGGAACACCTGCCCCATGGAGCCCTTACCGAGGAGGGCCCGGATAAAGAACTCCCCCACCTCCTGAGCGACGCGTTCGCTCGACGAGAACGTCTTCTTCGGGAGGAGGTCACGGCCAGCCGCGGATCGCGATCCTGGCGTGAGGGGGTCGAGGCTTTGCTCGAGGGGGTCGTCCACAGGGTTCCTAGGTTCCACTCCAGACTGGACCCCAAATGACTGCCGTGCAAGCCGGGCCGACTCCTTTTGGTCTCTTTCTGGCGGGGAGGGGCGTCGCGTGCAAAGCGCGCGTTGGCCTGCGTCCGTCACGAGCTTCCTGTGGTCCGAGTCCTTCCACGTGACAGTTTCCAAGGAAACTGGTGAGGGACGTAGGCGCGCAGGAGTGATTCGAGTCGCCGGATCGTGAAGCCGTGTTGAACTCAGTCCTTCCAGTCGAGCGACTCGGATTACTCCGAGCACCTCTCTTTAGGATGCCCTAGGCCACAGTTGGCACCGCCGAGGGACGAGGTGGTGAGGGATTACGGTTCAGGCTATATCTCGCTCAAGGTGGAGTGGATCGTGGCGTAGCCGATCCGGCAGGAGCCCAGAACAGGAGCGAGCCCCGCCACGCGCTCGACCGAAGGGCCTACGAGCTTGGCGGGGCTCTGGGGATTTGAGCGCGAGGCTCAGGAGCGAGCGGCGGGTCGGGCCAGTGGACGGAGCCGAGATCCATGGACCTCGACGTGACGGCCGAGTCGGCCCGCGCTGGCAGGGCGGAAGCCCAGGTTGTTGTTCCGGTTGCCCGGCGAGTTCCTGTTGCGGTTGGCCGAGCGCTCGAAGGTCCAGATCATGAGGCCGTAGTAGCTCGTGAGGACGGGCAGCTCGCTGGGGACGGATCGCTCCCGGCGAGGTCGGCGGGGCCGCCCCTTCACGCCGGACCCACTTCGAGCGACGACGGGGCGAAGAGCGGGACGACCTCGGCAGGGTCGAGGGCCTCGTTAGGAAGCGCGGGTCTGGGGGAAGGTGTCGCCCGCGGGCTGGGTGGGTCGGGGCTTCCCGCAGTCCGGTCGGGGATCAGGATCCCAAGGATCGCCGCTCCGTAGCGGGCGAGGGTCTTCTTGCCGAGCCCACGGACCTGCTGAAGGTCTGCCTTGGTGCCCGGAGGGTCTTTTGCCAAGGTCAGGAGTTGGCGGTTCGTGCCCTCCCCGGTCCTCCCCGTCAACAGCCTTTCTTAGCAATCTCCACGCGCTTGGCCGCTTTCGCAAACCCTGCCAGGTAAGAAAGTAAGAAGAGATCTATGGTAACGACCTCGCAGGGCGGAAGCCCAGGTTGTCGCCCCGGTTGCCCGGCGAGTTCCCGTTGCGGAGGGCCGAGCGGCAGTTCGACGCATTGTAGCTCCAACAGCCGCCGCGGAAGACGCGCTTGGACGCGCCGGCCGAGTCGACCGGGCGACCGTCTCGCGGCGCGCCCTCGTAGCTGGGGCGGTACGCGTCTTGGACCCACTCCTGCACGTTTCCTGCCAGGTCCAAGCAGCCGAAGGGCGAGGCGCCCTCTGGGTAGGAGCCGACGCTTGCCGTGTATGAGAATCCGTCTCGGAACTCCGCCTTCCTCAGCCCGTACTGAGTCTTCGCTCGGGCTGGCCAGTCCCAGTCGGCGCTCTGGTCGGCCAGGTTGAGGAGCGCACCTCCCGGCGCGTCCTCGCCCCAAGGCCAAGTCGTGCTCTTTGGCCCTCGCGCCGCGAACTCCCACTCCGCTTCGCTCGGCAAGCGCAGCCTTGCCCAATCGCAATACGCGACTGCGTCGTCCCAGGACACGTTGAACACCGGGTGCTCGTTCTCCGCCACGAATCGAATCCCCCCCGCCTGGCGCATGTCCACGATCCGGGTCGGCAAGCCTCGCCCGCTCGCGCGGCAGAAGGCCTCGTATTGCCGCCAGGTGACCTCGTGTTTGCCGAGAAAATACCCCTCCCCGAAGGTCACGACTCGGACCGGGGTCTCGTTCTCGGAGCCCGTCTCGCTCCCCATGGCGAAGCTCCCCGCAGAGACCCAGATCAGGACCGAGCCGTCGCGGCGGTTGACGTATTCCCGCGGCTTGGTCCCGAACGTGACCTCGCTCGGCAAGGGGAGCGGTGGGCGCTCCTCCTCGGCCAGCGC
>JAESQQ010000452.1 GCA_016765095.1 Planctomycetota bacterium
AGCCGATCGACGCCGACACCGAGAGCTACCAAATGCCGGGCTTGCGTCCGGGGGCCTCGGTCGAGCACTCCTATCGTGTCCGGCGGAGGCCGGCCGCATTCCAGTTCGAGAGCGGCCCGTTCTACTTCATGGACCCCCAGCTCCAGGAGCCCTTTTGGCTCTCGCGCTGGATCCTGATCATTCATGAGAAAGCGCCCGTCGAGATCGTGCGCCGGAACCTGAACCGACCCGGGATCACGTACGAAGTCCGCAGCGAGGGCGAGTGGAAGATCCACACCTTCACAGCTCGTCACCAGCCGCGCGTCGAGCCAGAGCCTATGGCGCCGGGTCGCGACGAGCTCCTGCCTTGGATTCGCGTGATCGAGACCAAGCGCCTCGACGACCTCGACGGCCTCTACCGCGAGCGCGCGCTGGCTGGGCGCGCTCCGACGCCCTCGATCGCGGCCAAGGTTCGTGAGCTCTTGACCGGCAAGGAGAGTGAGCAAGAGCGCGCCGAACTCCTGCTCGGCTTCGTGCACGAGCACGTCACGAGCCCCGGGAACGGGGGCAATCCGGCGCGAATCCTGGCCAGCCGGCGAGGGTCGAAGATAGCGCTCTACCGAGCCCTGTTGCGGGCCGCCAAAGTGCCTCACGCCCTCGCCTTCGCCGGACGCTCCCCCCACGCCCGGACCCGGACCGATTGGTCCGTCCCCGAGTTCGGCCAGTTCGCGCTTCCGCTGGTTCGGATCGCTCCCCGGGGAGGAGCGCCTTACTACGTCCTGCCCTCGGCCGATCGCCTCGCCGATCGGCACAGGCTCCCGAGTCAGCTCTGGGGGGCCCCGGTCTACGTCAGCGCCGAGGAGGGGGGCTTCCTTGAGATCCTCCCCGAGGGCAGTCTCGAGGACGAGGCGATCCGGACGCGCCTTCGCTTGACCCTCGACGAACGGGGCGGGGCTCGGATTATCTGGCGCCAGGAGCTGCGAGGCTTCGGCTACTTCCGGCTCAAGGCTCAGATCGCAGCGACGCCCTCGGCCCGCCTGAACGGGTTCTTCGAGCGCCAGCTCGCGGGCCAGTTCCCAGGAGCGCGCCTCAAGCGCTTCGCGACCCCGAGCGTGGAGAAGGTCGGCACTCCCGTTCGTTGGAAGCTCGAAGGGACCGCGACCCAGGTCCTCCAAAAACGGCAGGACGGGACCTATTGGCTGAGCAACCTGATCGGCCCAAGCCGAGTCGGGGCTCGATTCGGCTCGCACCGAACGCGCAAGTTCGCGCTCGCCTTCGACGAGCCGTTGGTGCTCCAGGACACCTCAGACGTCGTGCTGGGACCTTTTGCCTGCCCGCACCTCCCAACGGAGCTGCGGATCAATCGACGACTCCTGCAGTACAGCCTCCGCGCGACACGAACTGCCCCGGACAGAGTCCGCCTCGAGCGGCGCCTCGTGATTCGGCCAGGGCGAGTCTCCCCCGCCGAATACGAGCGCTTTCGCCAACAGCTTCAGCGAATCGACCGGGCCGAGCAGGCGGGGTTGCTCCTCGAGAAGCGAAAATAGAGCGAGCCGCCCACTGGCGGCTCGCTCTCGTTGGTTCGTTCTATGGGATCTATAGGCCCCGCCCCCAAAGGCGCGCCCTCGGCCCCCTACAGGAACCATCCCCCATTCTGGGTTCTTTGGGTGCGAAGCAACCCAGAGGGGGAGTTCCGCAGCGAGGAACGAGCGGAGGAACGGGGGACTCTCCCCCCTACCCTAATAAACACCCCCTACTTAAGGCGGGCTTGCTTGGCCTGTTCGGCAGCCGCGATGTTGGCCTTGAGCTCGGCGGGGGGCGTGGCGGGATTGGGCGCGTAGAGCCCGCTGCAACCACTGGATACGAGGGTCAGGACCAGGCAAGCGAGCGTCAAGGAGCGCTTCATGGGGGGTCTCTCCGGGGTGGAACCGCGAGTCGGCACCCTAGCGCTGTCTCCCTCCACCCGCCAGCGAGGGCGTCGGGCAGTCTGAATCCCGGTTCTCCTTTCGTCGCTGCCCAGCGTCTCCGTAGAGGGAGTGGAAGTGGAGGTGCGACGTGCGTCAGAGATTGGTGGTTCTAGTCGGGCTCGGGCTCCTCGCCCTGTGTGGAGCCTCTCCCGCGAGCGCGGGGGACGATCCCGTCGCTCGCTACGCCCTCTCGCGATTCCTGGAGTGCGCGAGGACGGAGCGCTGGCTGGAGGCTCGCGAGTCCTGGAAGGTGCTCGAGTCCCTAAAGAGCGCGCCCGAGCGGCTGGCCTGCCTGGCGGCTGAAGCCCAGCTCAAAGGCGGCGAGCTGGGGGAAGCGAGGCGGCTCCTCGATCCCCTCCTGCGCGCGGAGCGCCCGCGCGTCGACGCGCTCTATCTCTCAGCTCGGCTCTCAATGCAGACTGGAGACACGAGCGCTGCTAAGCGAGACCTCTTGGTGGCGGCTCGAAACGGTCAAGCTGTCCTGCACGACGTCGGCTTCAACCCGGAGCTCGCGCCCCTCCTCCGAGACGTCGAGTTCGCGATCCAAGTGATCGAGGCGACTCGAAATGCCAAGCTCGAGCCGGTGTGGCGAAACCCCTTCGCCCGGGATCAACACACCCCGACCCAGCCTCCGACCGTCCCGAGGGCGTCGCTCGAGGGCCTGCGCAAGGCGCTTCGAGTGGCACGCGAGCGAGCGAGCGCCCGGGACTTGGCTGGCTTGGACCGAGCCCTGGCCACGCTTCGGCGCGAAGTCGAGGCTGCAGAGGCGGCCGCTCCGGGGAGCTCTGAGGGGATCTACGCCGAGGCTCGCGCCGCCCTCGACGAGCTGGGCGATCGAGCCGACTCGATCCGACTTCAGCTCTTTGTGGGTCGCGGCAATCAGCTTCTGCGCCTCCTCGCGGAGCGCTCCCAGGAGTCCGACCTCGCCGGAGCCAGGGACACCCGCCTCGAGATCCTTCAGCTCTGCCGACGCTTCGAGGCCGGAAATCAGCAGATCTACCGCCGCACGGCGGCCCGCCTCCGCACGCGCTGCGAGGTGATCTGGCTCGAACTCGAGATTCGCCAGGAGGTCCTGGCGCTCAAGCTTCCGATCTCTGGCGTCGTGATCCCACCCCCCGAGGAGCGCGCCCCCAAGCGCGCGATCGTCGACGGCTACATCGTGACAGAAGGCGACGCCCTGGCTGGAGACGGCATGACGACCTCGCGAGAGGATCCGTTCGCGGTCCTGGTCGAGTCGATTCAAGTCGGCGCCGTGACCTTTAGTTACCGCGGACTGAAGTTCGTGCGCCGCCCCCGTGCGCTGAAGGTCTCCCGACCCCACCAATAGGTAGGGTCGTGCCGCGCAGAGCCCCGGAGAGCCGCCGTCGAGGCGTAGAATCGAGGCGTGACCCTCGACGACCTGATCGCTGCGCGCATCATTGATCAGGAGCGACCGAACCTTCGGCCCCGCTTGCTGCTCTTGATGCAAGATCTCAAGGCCAACCCCCAGGGGGGTGGAGAGGGTTTTCGCACGCTCCTCGGCGAGCTCCTCCGGAGCGGGGCCCTGAGCCGCGAGCAGACCGAGTGGGTCGACGACGCCTGCGGACGCCACAAGCGCTCGCGAGCGTTGGGGGTCTATGTCGAGGTCCTCGTTCGCGAAGCCTCCCTTGCGCGCGAGTCCCTCGAGGCCACGGTCAAGGAGCTCGGGGGCGAGGGAGACTGCGCGGCTCTCAGCGCGACCCTCCTCGAGAGCAAGACCCTCGACGCCGAGCGCGCCGCGGGCCTCGAGTTTCAGGCTCGACGGATCTTCGACGCCGACTGCAAGGCTCAGCTGCAGTCCTTCGGTGTCCGCCGGCAAGCCGAGGTCGCCCAGACGCTCGTGGGGGGCGAGCAACTGGAAGCGAAGATCCCCTCTGGCGTCTACCGCGAGGAGCTGGTCCTGCCCACCAGCGAGGAGATGACCCTCGTCGTCGATCGGGCTTCGCTCCGCCAAGACCTCGCGCCGCCCCGCTTTTCGATTCCGTCCTGGGTGGACACCTGTGAGCCTCTCGTCGGGCAACGGGTCGGTGGCTTTCGGATCCTGGGACTGATCGGGCGCGGGGCTATGGCCAAGGTCTACCTAGCCGATCACGCGGACCACGAACAACCGATCGCGCTCAAGCTCCTCCCGCCCGAGGCCAGCGCCGAGCGCCGGGCGCGCTTTCGACGCGAGATCCTCGCGAACGGGTTCTTCTCCCACGAGAGCGTGATCGACCTCTACGACGCAGGGGTCGCCAGCGACGGCTACCACTACCTCGCTATGGAGTTCTTCGAGGGGACGGACCTCCAGCAAGTCCTCGACACAGAGGGCTCGATTTCGCTTCGCCAGAGCCTGTCTCTGATTCGCCAGCTCCTCCAAGCCCTTGTCGTGGCGCACCAAGCGGGGATTGTGCACCGGGATATCAAGCCGGGGAACATTATGGTCAGCGGGGCCGGAAACACGGCCAAGCTGACTGACTTCGGGATCGCTCTCATTCAAGAGCTGGGCGACTTCAAGGACAAGGTCTTTGAGTCCGACGACGGCGGAATCACGGGCACCCCCGAATACCTCTCGCCGGAGCAAGCCTTTCGCGACCCAGTCGGTACGAGCTCAGACCTCTACTCGGTCGGAATGGTCCTCTTCCGCTGCCTGGCGGGACGATTGCCCTTCCAGTGCGAGTCGATCCCCTCGTGGGTCAACGCTCATATCTCAGAGACGCCGCTCTCCCTCGCGGAGGCCGCTCCGGACGGGGAGTGGCCGCCCGCGCTGCTCGAGCTCTTTGAGCGGCTGTTCGAGAAGGACCCCAAGAAGCGGATTCAGACCGCGAGCGAAGTCCTGAGCGAGATCGACGCGATCTTCCTAGACCTCAGCTCAGGCCGCCGCTCCCGCTTCTTCGAAAAGGTTCGGCGTGGCTTCTAACTGGAAGCTCACGATCGTGAGCGGTCACGGGGAGGGTTGTTGCGGTGTAAGAGCTGGTTGACTGTGACCGCTCCCGATCGTGTGCTTCCAGTTACTAGGTCCTCAGAGGGCGTGCTGGATTCGGGAGAGCCCTGCGATGCAGTAGGGGCGGGGTTTACCCCCGCCCGCCCTTGGTACATCCCGTGACGCTCGGGCGGGGGTATAGCTCCTGACGTTGACAAGCCTGAGCTCAGAGGCCGTCTGTCTCTCCCGGACAGGCGGGCGGGGGTAAACCCCGCACCCTACGAATCGCAGGAGGGCCCCT
>JAESQQ010000453.1 GCA_016765095.1 Planctomycetota bacterium
ATCGCAGGAGGGCCCCTCCGCAAGACGCCCTCCTGCACGGCTCACAACGCGCTTTGGTAGGGGCGGGGTTTACCCCCGCCCGGTTCCAGGCCTTGCCAATCGGCTTCCCCGACGCCTCCCCTGAGCCGCTCGCGCAGTTAGCCGTCGCTACGTCAGGAGCTGCAAACCCCGCACCCTACAGATCGCGTGCGTGAAGGCAGCTCGAACCCTGCCTGCATCCACCCCTTCTCAGCACTAGGGGAGCCGCTCGACGTGGTCTTCCCAGGCGGGGCGTGGCGGCGGCGAGGGCTGCTTGAGGGCGTAGCCGACCCAGAGGAAGCCCACGATTCGTTCGACCTCGGGGTCGATCCCGAGGAGGGCGTAGACCTCTTCGTCGCGGGTCACGCCGCCGGTGGTCCACTTGCTCCCGATTCCTTCGGACGCGAAGGAGAGCATTAGGTTCTGAGTGGCGCAGGCCAGGCTCGCGTAATCCTCTTCGCGGGTCCTGGCTTCCTCATGGAGGGCCTGGCGGAGCACGATCATGGCGCTCGGGTCGAGGACCTTGGCGCGGGCCTTGGCGCAGCCCTCTTCGCTCAGCTCCTTCTTGGCGCACTTGAGCCGGACCGCGACCTCAGCAACCTTGGCGCGGGTCTCGGGCCCCACGATCGTGAATCGCCAGGGATAGGTGAAGCGGTGGTTGGGCGCCCAATGAGCTGCCTCGAGGGCGCGATCCAAAGCGCCGGCCGGGAGATCCCGACCAGGCTCGTAGACGTGCACGGTGCGGCGGGTCCGAATCAAGTCGTGGAGATCCATGATTA
The DNA here is from genome assembly GCA_016765095.1 of Planctomycetota bacterium. GTDB lineage: Bacteria > Planctomycetota > J058 > J058 > J058 > NORP233. The sequence goes on from JAESQQ010000453.1 coordinate 798, forward strand.
GCTGTCTTCACCAAGGGCGAACTGCTCGGGGGCGCCGGTCCAGAGCTCGTCGTGGGGAAGGCGCTTGACGGCTAGCTTGGGCGGGGCGGGATCTGCGTCGAGGCGCTCCATGACCGCCTTGGCGATCAGAGGCCAAGCGATCGTGGCGTCGGCGGGGACTTCTGCGTAGCGCCCTCCCTGAGCGGGTGGCAGGAACTTCCCCCAACTGACTCCCTCGCGATAGGTGCATCCAGAGAGCCCACCCCAGTGGACGGGCTCAGGGCAGATTCGGACCGCGTAGCTGTATTGAGCCAAGCTCGGCTTCTGAATCAAGTCACGCTGGGCGAGGAGCTCGACGTAGGGGCCCAGCTCTTGGGCCCAGTTGCGGGGAACCCCGCCCCCGATCGTGAAGATCCCGCGTCGCTCGTAGGGACACACCGTGGCCACGAAGCGCTCCAAGTCGAGGTACGGATCGTATTGATAGCGAGGGAGTCCTTCATTGACTCGTTGCCGGTTGTAGAGCGCGAGGTCCAGGCCGAGCTCCGAGTCGGAGAAGGCGGGAGCGAACACCGGGACCTCGTGCTTGATCGCGGCCTGGAGGATTCCGCGTCCCTCGGGGCGCTCCCTCAGCAGCCAGTGTCCGATCAACTCATGGATCCGGCTCGAGCAGAGGACGTCGTCGGTCTCGATCTCGGTCAAGACCGCTCGGAGCGCGGCCTCACAGTCGTCGAGGTTGCTCTCGAGCTCGTAGGTGTCGTAGACCCGGTTGTAGCCGTCGCGGTAGTTGTCCTCGTCGGAGCGCTTGGGGTCGACCTTGAAGTGCGTCAGCCCGGCGCCCTCGACCATGCCGTGGGCCACGAGCGCGCCGGTGCTCACGATCGCCTGGACCATGCCCCGCTCGATCATTTCCGTGATCACGAGGCCCTGCTTGGCGATCGTCATGGCGCCGCTGAGCGTCATCACGACCCCGCAGCCGGGGTCTCGAATCATGGCCTCGAGGACGTCAGCTCCCTCGCCGACTTGCCGTCCGCCAAAGGCGGTGTGCGCCATGGCCCGGACCAAGTCGTCGACCGTGTGGCACTTGGCGAGGTCGAGGGGGTGGAGAGGCACCAGGCCGTCCTGGTGACCGTCATGAAAGCAGGTCTGCTTGCGAACTGGGTCCGACATGGACGCTCCTCTCGATGTCGGGCCAAGGTAACGCCTTTTGCCTCCTCAGCAGAACTTGTGGACGAGTCTAGCTGGGGCGACGTAGCAAAATCTGGCTCGGCTCGAAGACGCGCGCTGGCTGCTGCCTCGCGCCGCAGTTAGCGCAGAACTCAGCGTCGGGCCTCGGAAGTCGCCTCCGCAGAGACAACAGACGAGCTTCGTGCCCTTCGACCAGCGGCCGAGACTCGCCTGAGCGAAGTCGTCCAAGCCAGTCGTTAGCTCAACGACTTCGGGGCCGGAATGAGCGCCCCGCAGATCAAGCAGGCGTCCTCGAAGTTGCGCTTCCGCTCGACCTCGCAGCGCGGGCAAATCCCAAACTGTCGAGCCTCTGCGGGGCTGCGCGCAGGAGCGGAAGCCTGCCGGTTGGCGAGGGGCCCGGCGCTAGCGGCTGCGCGCTCGCGCGCAGAGTCCTCGAGGAGCGCTGCCCCGTCCTCTGGGTCAATCCGGCCATACTCGATATTGATCCGGACCTGCGTGTCCCCGTCGAGGCCGATCGCCGCTGCGACGCGACACGCCTGCTGGTAGTTCGCCTTCCGGATAAACGGGCTGTAGCTGGCAAGCAGCCCGGCTACGGCGAACACGCAGGCGACTCCCCCGATCGTTCCGCCAGGCTCAAAGCCGCTCGCTGCGAAGAGACCGATCAGACCGAGGAGTCCGCCCATGGTTGCGACGACGACCAAGAGCGCCCTCGCCCAGGCGACGAAGACGGACTTCCAGAGCAGCTTTGGGAGCCCGGCCTCCTCCAGCTCGTCGTCGCCCTTCTCAAGAACCGCGACGGTTCTCAGGGGGATCAGGGGAAACCAGTTGACGGCGAAGAACTCGGTCGTCAAATGGCAGAGGCCGGGGATCTGGTCGACTTTGCCGTAGCGCCTCGTTCCAAAGTGCATCGTGGTGGATCCAGTTCTGTGCCGAGGCATTGTCCCAGCCCGCAGCGAGTCGCGATCCCCAAGATCGCGCCCGCGCGCCTCCGCGCGATCAGTCAAGCTGGCGCACTTCGCTTGGGGCGCAGCGATCCAGGTTACCCTTCCTTCGCTTAGGGACTGTCGAAGAATGACTTGGGCTCTCGCGCAGGACTCGTCGCCGTCGGCTGCGTTCGACCTCGGCCACGGAGCCCGCTCCGCTTGCCCTCGGCCTGCCTTGCCCACAACGACGAGTCCTGCGCGAGAACTGGAAGTAACTCTCCGACAGCCCCTTACTGTTTCTTGAAGAGGCCCGTGATTCCGCGAAGGAGGCGTCGGGTGAAGCCGTCGCCGCTGCCGCTGGAGGGGGACTTGCCGCCGAGGCTGTCGCGGGTCTCGCGGAGGAGCTCGAGGGCTGCCTTGGCGTCGTTGGGGCGGGCCTCGGGGTCCTTCTCGAGCATTCGGCGGACAAAGCGCTCGAGGGCGGGGTCGAAGGGCGCGCCGGCCGGGTTCGACTCGTCGAGGGGGATCGCGCGCGCGTTGACGGTGTTGCTCAGCATGTCCCGCAGGTTGCGCGCGGGGGGGAAGGGGAGCACGCCGGCAAGGAGCTCGTAGAGCGAAACACCGCAGGCGTAGACGTCGTGGCTGGTCTGGATCGTGTCCGGTTCTAGAACGGCCTCGGGTGCCACGTATTGCGGCGTCCCGGAGAGCTGGCCTTTGACGGTCTGGAACATGTTCTCCGCCTCGGGCGAGTCGTCGTCGAGGAACCGAGAGACCCCAAAATCGACGATCTTGACGCGGTCCCCGTCGAGGATCTGAATGTTCTCGGGCTTGAGGTCGCGGTGGACGATCCCGGCCTCGTGAACCGCCTGGAGCCCCTCGAGAGTCTGCTCGATCAGCGCCAGAGATCGCTCGACCGATTGAGGGCCGTCACGCAGAATCAAGCCCTGCATGCTTTGACCCCCGAGGACTTCCATGGACATATAGCTGCTCCCGTCTGGGAGCGTCCCGGCGTCGAAGACCTCGATCACGTTCGGGTGGACCGCGCGCTTGCTGACGGCGATCTCTCGTTCGAAGCGCCCTTGAACCTCGTCGGTCGCGGGACCCTGGACGACTTTGATCGCGACTTCACCTCGCTCGGGGTCCGTCGCCAACCAGACGACCCCCATGGCCCCTCTCCCGAGCTCCTTTTGGATCGTGAAGCGTCCACCCAGGACTTGACCGGGGCCCAGGGCCCCTGCCCCGTCGAAGGCGACCGGCGCAGGGCTCGCGCTCGCCTGCCCGCTCGTGGGGTCGAACTGGAGCGTTCCGAACACGTCTCCGCCGGGAGGAG
>JAESQQ010000454.1 GCA_016765095.1 Planctomycetota bacterium
CAAGAGAGCGCCCCGCGGGGGGGCCCGGTTGCGTCTGTAGGGTGCGGGGTTCACCCCCGCCCGCCGTCTCGTCTGTCCGAGAGAGACAGACGCCCTCTCGGCCGAGGCGCATCAACTTGACGCGACCTGCATCAGCCTCAGCCTCTGTAGACCCCTCGAGAGCATTAGGGTGTACCGCAACTTGTGATGGGCAGCACTAGTGAACGGGCCAGTGCTGAAGCCGCGCCCGATCGCTAGGAGCGAACGCTCCGCCTCCAACTCGCTACCGTGATTCTCTTCTCGGCGCCGTCCGCGTCCGAGAGACCGCTCCCGCCCCGAAGGCGACCCCATGCTCCGATCCCAAATCGATCCGACCGAAGCGACGACCCTCGCGCCCTTCCGGGCAGCGCTCTTTGCGCGGCCCTACAAGGACGGCGGCGCGAGCGGAGATCGCGTTGCGCTCCACGTCGAGGGCGCCCGCGCCCTGTTCCTCGTCGCCGACGCCGCTGGTCACGGAGAGCGTGGCGAGGCCTTCTGGGACCGGCATCAGGCGATCGTCATGGGCGCCTGGCAAGAGCTGCTCGAGAGCGCCGGAACCCTCCCCGACCTACGCGGCCTCGGGGCGACGCTCAACGCAGCCCTTCACGAGGCGGGAGATCACCTCTGCCTCTCAGTCGGAGTCCTCGAGGCGAACGGGGTGCTGCGCTTTGCGAACTTTGGCTACGGGACCCACGTCCTCCCCGTCACGACCGAGGGCTCGTGGTGGCGCGAGGACCCAGCGGAGCTCTTCGGGTTGAAGCTGGGTTGGCTCCCCTCCCCTGCCTGGAACAAGAACCCTCGCGCCTTCGTGGGGCACGAGCTCTCGGACACCAAGAGCCTGGTCTCCCTCTCGGACGCGTTCCTCGGAGACGATCACCGCGACCCGATCGCGACGCTCGAGAGCCTCCCTCGACTGAGCGGGGCGTGCGCAGGACTCGCCCCCGCGGCCGCCGTCGAGGAAGCCCGCCGCCTCCCCCACGACGACGACGACGCGACGGTCCTCGCGCTGGTGCTCGACCGCGAGTGACCGCTCGCCTCGGCGCGATCCTTCCAGCCGGTCCCGCCTGCTCCGAGGTGAGAACTGGGTATCCTCCCGCCAGAGATTGCTCCACCGGACTCGGACAGCGCTCAGACCATGCGGGTCGGCGCTACATCCAGCCGAGCTCCTTCAGGCACCACGGCGCGTTCCAGACCTTGCACATCTTCTCCACCTTGCCGTCCGCGTTCATGGTCAGCGCGTAGACATAGTCGCTGTTGGTCTGTTTCCCGGTCGGCTCTACGGGGCCGCCCTCGCCGGTGTGGGTGGCCGTAAACGTCGAGAAGAACACGGCGGTCCTGTTCGCTTCGTCATAAGAGCTGCTGTGCAGAGTGCAGGAGTTCCCCTTTAGCGGTCCCTTGTCGAGGCCGACCAACCAATCGCAATAGGCTTCGACGGTCTTGATCTCAGCTAGCGCTTCGGCTTGCGCGACGAACAGCGCGCCGTCGACGACGTAGTCCTTGCAGCCCTCCCAACCAAGGTTGCCGTCACAGGCCTGAACGAACTTGCTCGCGTTTTCGAATGCCGACATCTTCACTCCGCTTCTGTCCGACTCTCAACGCCGGACTCGTTATCGAGCAGGAGTCTAGTACCTCGACACAGGGAATCTGACCGATGCGGGGAGGAGTGTTGAACACGTGATATCAACAGGGAATCGACTCGCGCGCAGCGCCTTCGCTACCCCCAGTTGCACACACAACGTGCAGGAGCCTCGGAGTGGTCTCCATTCCTGTTCCCGTTCCTATTCCCTGTTGATATCACGTGTTCAAGCACTTCCCGACCCTCGCGCACGCGGCTGATCGCTTCGATCCTCCTCGCATCGATCCATCAAACCCCCTGTGTCGAGTACTAGTTCGCAGGTCGCTGGTGGGAGCCGAGCCCCAGGGCACCGTCTCGGGACCAAACCTTGACTCCAAACCCCAGCCGAGGCGATCATTCGGGCGCCAGCCTCGGGACGCGCCGAGGGCTGGGGCCGCGCAGGCGCCATGACTCCCCTCGATTGCCTTCCCCATAAACCCCCGCTTCGGGTCCTCGATCAAGTCGAGGAGTTGAGCTCGACTCGAGTCCGGGCCTCGTTCCTCGTCAGGGCCGGCCCGTTGACGCGCGGGGAGCAGCTCTGGTCGGGTGCCTTGATCGAAGGGCTGGCTCAGAGCGCCGCCTTGCTCGGGGCGAGCATGGAGGGCGAAGAGAGCGGGCCCCAGCCAATCCGCGGGCTCTTGGTCGGTCTTCGCCGGTTCGAGTTCGGAAGAGCGGTTCGCCTCGGCGAGCGCGTCGACTGTCAGGTCGAGCTGGTGACGCGCCTCGGAGCAGGCGTCCTCGTGTCAGGAACCGCGTGGGTCGGGCAGGAACTCGTCGCTAGTGGACGCTTGCAGTTCGTGATGGAGCCCGTCTGGTGAGCCGCCTCCGCGAGGAGCGCCGCTGGGACCTCCCTCAGGGACCCTTCCTCGAGGCGACGGCTGCGGTCCGAGTCCGATTCCAAGAGGTCGACTCGCTCCGAATTGTGTGGCATGGCCACTACATGACCTACTGCGAAGAAGGTCGCCTAGCCTTTGGACGCGAGTTCGAGCTCGGCTACGACGACCTCGCCCGCTCCGAGCTGGCGGCTCCGATCGTGCACGCCGAGCTCGACTTTCACGCCCCTGCCCGGTTCGGTGAGGAGCTCGCCGTGCGGACTCGGCTCTACCCCGTGCCGGGTGCTCAGCTCCAGTTTCGCTACCGAATCACGCGCCAGGGATCCCTGCTCGCGACTGGCTTCTCGGTTCAGGCCTTCACGACCCTGACCGGCGAGCCCTGGATCACGCGCCCCCCGCTTTACACCGAGTTCCTCCAGCGCTCCGAGGCGCGCCTCCAGGAGGACCCGAAGTGAGTCCCGTCAGCCTCCTGCCCACAGCTCCCTCGCCGCCGGTCTCGGTGGGTCTCTTGAGCGAGGTTCGAGCCTGCGCGCTGATCCCGACCTACGACAACCCCGCGACCGTCGCGGACGTCGTTCGCCGAGCTCAGGCCCACCTCCCCGTGATCGTGGTCGACGACGGCTCGGGGCCCGTGGCGGCTGAAGTCCTCGCGGGACTCAGCGGCGTTCACTTGATTCGCCACGCGCGCAATCGCGGCAAGGGCGCGGCCCTGAGGACTGGATTCGACGCCGCGCGTCGCCTGGGGTTTAGCCACGCGATCAGCCTCGACGCGGACGGGCAACACCTCCCCGAGGATCTCCCCGCGCTGCTCGCCGCCGCGCGAGCCGAGCCCAGCGCCCTGATCCTCGGAGTCCGCGACCTCGCGGGCTCTGGTGCGGGGTGGGGGAGCCGGATCGGCTGCTGGCTCTCGAACGCCTGGCTCAGGCTCGCAGGTGGACCCGCGCTCGCGGACACGCAGACGGGCTTTCGGGTCTATCCGCTCGAGGCGATCGGGCACCTCGGCCTCCGAGGCGTTCGCTATGACCTCGAAGTTGAGGTCTTGGCGCGAGCCTCTTGGGAGGGCCTCGCGCTTCGCTCACGCCCGATTCAAGTCCGCTACTTCCCTCGCGAAGAGCGCGTCAGCCACATGGGGGTCCTCGCCATGGCGAGGGTCGCGCTGGCCTGGCTGGCGCTCCTCGGCGAGCGGATCCTGGGTCGCCGCCGCTTCTCAAGGCTCCCCGCTTCTCACCATGGAGACAGCGGAGCGGGCGCCTAGTGCCCCTTACTTCGGCCCACCGGGGTCGAAGAACTTGTGCTCTGTTGTGGTCGAGCCGTTGATGCGTGCGTTCTTGTCCCAGATTCCATCTTCGCCCGAGAAGAAGGGGTCAGACTTCGTCTTAAACACCGGGTTGAGGGGACGGTAGTCCTTCTTCCCAACCTTGGTGCTGGGATCGAAGGGGGGTTTGGCGTTTGGCCACTGGACGGCGACGTGGTTATTGCCCGACGACTTGCTGGCTTTGTAAACCGTTCGCGTGTGGGGCTTGCGGGGGAGCATGACCGCCGCGTCGGTGCCTTGCGTCAGTGAGGGTCCGAAGTTGAGTCCGTCGTATTGGTATTCTCCGAACACGACTCGAATCTCAAAGGGCTCCTGGTCGGCGTCGCCCGCCTTGTCCGCGTTGTTGAGCGCGTCGACTGCGATCATGGCCGCGTTGTCCGTTCTGGCGGGGCCGAACATGTCCGCTTTGATGATGCCTCCGTACGTCGTCGGGGGCTTCGTGGCCGTTCCGCCCCCCTGGCTGAACACGAAGCCGTCTTTGGTCTTGAGCTTCATGGTCAAGGTGCCGCGATAGGGCCCGGTGATCGGCTCGCTCAGGGAGGCGTTCTTCTGGTCAGAGGTCCAAGCGTAGTTGCGAGTCACCGAGACTAGCGACTGCCGCACGATCATGAGGTTGCCCATGGAGAACAGCCCAATCAGGAACAGGATATAGACCGGCAACAGGATCAGGAACTCAGTCGCGCCGGTGGCCTCCTCGCCGCGGTGGAAAGAGCTGCACCAACCAACGAACCCGCCGCTCGCTGACGCTTCGCTGGCCGGACTCGGAGCCGACTCGGAGGACGTTGCTGGAGCCGTTAGTGCCAAAAGGCCTCCAACCCAGCGCGGTCCTCGACCGTGATGTAATCGCTGAGGGCTCCGATCGGGGGGGCAGATAGCTTCAAGGTCTCGGTGTCGTACCAGTTGCTCGCGTTGGTCAGGAGTCTCTTGAGTCCCTCGCCGTTCTCGTTGTCCTTTCGCCAGGTCAGCTTGCGAGCGATCGGCACGAGGCGGGCGCTGAAGTGGAAGCCTTCCTTCTTGCCTAGGTCTGGGTCGTAGAACAGGTTCTGATTCGCACCCGCATCCGTGTTGCCGCCGCTCTCCCAGTAAGGGACGTCGACGGTTGTGCCGGCCGCGTCTTTGTACGTCGCCTTTCCGCTGGCCATCGACCGGAGGGGAATCACGCCTTGGGGGGTCTCGATCCCGACTTGCGCGCTCGCGATCCCGATCATTCCCCAGGGCGATTCGGGGAACAACGACCCCGCCTCGAATCCACGCGAGGGGCGGTAGGTCACGACGGTCAGCCCCGAGCGGAGGAGAGGCCCGCGGAGAACGAGCGGACTCGGCTTGTTGTCATTGAGAAGCCGGCTCAGGTCTTTGCGGAGATTGCCGTATTCCTCGCTTGAAGCCAAAATCTCAGCCCATTCCGCTGCCGGATCGGGGTTCGGCCAGTATCCATTCCGTGCGGGCCAGTTGCAGTTGTCGCACTCATAGACCGCGTGGTGTTCCATCGTTGCACGCCACCAGTCCTGAGGGTGCAGTGGCATGCTTGGGTTGGCGTGGACTTTGGGGTCGTCCTCGCGGTGCCCTCCCCCTCGCCGCTTGTCCGGGAGGAACCTCGGAAAGGTGGCTGGAGCATGCCCAAGCAGGCGTGGGATAGCGATACCGCTAGATGAGTCGACTACGACGTGCTGATGCCCATGGTGCCAGTGGGCATTAGGTGCTGAGTGAGGGTTATTGGCTCTGTACTTGCCGTAGGGCGTGGACTGACCGTGCGTGTTGGTCCCCTGGCTGCTCCCCTGGTGCTTCCAATCCTTCTCGTGCCAGCAGAGGCGAGTTTGGGTGTATTCGTCGATCTTGCCCGTGGCGGCGTCGTACCAATCGGTCCGCGGCAGGTTCCGCGGATCGGTGTCAATGGTGGGACCGCTCGCCGCGACGGTGATCTGAGCGACGCCACGCTTTTCATAGCGCTGATACATAGAGGGCACGTATTCGTCGTCGTTGGTCTTGTAGCCCTTCTCGCTGAAGCCCTCGGTGTCTTCGCCGACCTTCCAAGCCTTATCGAGCTCGTCGCTGAAGCCAATGTGGCTCGCCCCGTTGGCGAGGGCGACCTCGGACGCGGTCTTCCGAACGAGGCCAGGCGTCGCATTGACCACGACTCGCGCCGCCGCGTTGAGGTCGGCACGCCAAAAGAGCAGTTCGTCGTAGGTCCAGGTCCCGTTGATGTGCTCTCCGACGAGGTCGATCCGAGCGTTGCCCTCCCAGGTCCCCCCCGGCGAGCCGCCCATGATCGCGTAGCCATGAGCTCCAGTTGCAGTGGGGCTGCGAAAGTCGCCCCTGGTGTATTGGTGGAGGGTCAGCATGTAGACGACGAGGTCGAGCGTGTGTCGCATTGCTATGTAGTTGACGTAGGTCAGGCTGTCGTTGACCTGACCGAGCGCGTTGAGTGAGTTGGCCTCGACCAGGGCCCCTGAGTAGGCGGCGGCGTCGGCGGCGCCTTGAATCTGGAGGCGATCGGACGAGATGAGCCCGATATGCATCACGAACATGATCGCCACGGTCAGCGTGAAGAAGGTCGCGGCTGCGAAGATCAGCGTCGCGCCGTCTTCTTCCTCGTGAAAGCGGCGGGCCTCCGCCTTGAGGATCGCGGTCCAGGTCCGGGGAGTCTCTCCTCGCTTGCGGATCCCCATCAGCGAATCCACGGGGCGACACAGCGCCCGCTACGAGAGATCGGCCACACCGTTCGACCGTTCCGGGCGGCGGTCTCAGCGATAGCCTCCGGGTTGAGGAGGATCAGGAACTGAGCCCCGACCGGGATCGGCATCAAGTAGTCGTAGGTGATCTCGGTGGTCGCTTCACCGGTGGCCAGGGTGGCCGTCGCTACGCGCAACAAGCCATAGGCCTGCTTCGAGCGACCCCCCGTGAAGCCGCGCCCACCCCACTCCAGGGGATAGGTGGACTCGAGGCCGGAGTTAGGGCCGGTGAACGAAGCATCGTCGATTCCTCCGTTGTAGACCGCCTTCGTTCCGGGAGCCAAGAGCGCGCATTGCCGAGCGGCCATGCGGGCGGCGGCGTCGTTGGCAGTCATGCCTTTACTGTCGGGGCCCATGATGTCGCTGACGGCCGCAGCCCGCGCGCTGAGATCAGCGGCCTGCTGGACCACGAGGTAGGCGTATTGAAGGAGGGCAAACTGGAGGATTACGAGGGTCAGCGTGAGCTGAATCGGAAACACGAGCACGAACTCCACCATCGTGGTGCCGTCTTCTCCCTGGAGGAAGCCTGGCTGGCCCGAGTTATCGGGGGAGCCGCCCGAGTTATCGGGGGAGCCGCCCGAGTTATCGGGGGAGCCGGCTCTGCCCAAGCCTTCGTCGCTCAGGAGCCTGCGCAGGAATTGAAGAGGTCGTTCGAACACGCTTTCGCTCCGCGTATCGCCTCAGGAGGAAGTGTTTAGGAACCAAGCCAGGAGGGTTCCAAACGAGAGGGCGACGCCATACGCCATTCGCGCCTTCTCAGGGGCCTCGTCGAAGGTCGCGTCCTCAGGGACGTCGTCCTTGCCGATCCGAATCGCTTGCAGGAGCGAACGACCGATTCCGCGCATCAGCTGCCCTCGCATTACGAGGATCCACATCGCCATGATCGCGCCGACGAGGGACCCCCAGAACATTGCCCAGAGGGTGAAGTGGGCGCCCGTCAGAGCCCCGATCGCGGCCATCAACTTGACGTCCCCGGTTCCGACCGCTCGCGCTAGGTTGAAGACCGCGAAGATCGTGAATCCGAGCAAGAGGCCCGAGACTCGGTCCAAGAGGCCAACACCCGGCGAGCCGATCCAAGGAAAGGACCCGAGCCCACCGGCAATGAAGCCCAGGGCCAAGCCGATTCCTACCGCAGGATAAGTCGCCCAGTTGTAGATCTTGCGATGAACCACGTCCGTGTAAGACGCCGTTATCAGCAGTCCAAACAGGACTATCAGGTTGATCAGCCCGAGGAGGGCAGCTACCTGTTGAGGGCTCATTGGGAACGCAACCGCTCGACTGCAGCCATTAGGCAGAGCCGAGCGGTCATGCAGTCGTCCGTAAGGACGACTACTTCATCTTGGCGGTGACCTTGGTCTTGATGTTCTTGCCAGCGCTGTCGAAGGCTTCACTCAGGGTGCCTGAGAAGGTGTTGACCGCGGCGATCAGCAAAATTGCGATCAGGCCGACGATGATGATGTATTCGGTCATACCCTGACCGCGACGACGACGACGGAGCTTCAACATGGGGTTCTCCCTACCTAGAGTGAAGTGAGTTAGGAGCATTCGGCTCATTAACAGGGTGAGTAGAGCACGCACCGAACCGGAATTCCATCGCGCTAGGTCTTTCGTTTCCGGTGACTTCCGCCACTACCTGTTTCTTTCCAGACTCATTCGTTTCAAGTCTGAGCCACGCTGAATCGAATCTGACGCTGACGACTCCGGGCAGTGTTTCAGAAGCTGGTCTAGACTGGTCAAGTCCGTTTCCACCGAGCTTGATCCACCAGGTCTACGATTCGCGTTGGTCTTTGAAGGAGGAGTTCTTATGCAGGTTCAACCGCGCACACTCCGCAGCCAGACCATGACCGAGGTGATCATCTTGACCGCCCTGGTCGGGGTCTTGATCGCGATCGCGATCGTCGGGCTCCCCTACATAATCTCGGAGCTCTACACCAACGCCCGCAACCACATCACGGCCCCTTTCTAGACCGCGACCCCTTTTCTAAACTGCTTTGCCCTCGATATTCGCAATCTTGTTTGGGCTTTTGTAGGGGCGGGGTTTACCCGGGTTTACCCCCGCCCGCCCTTGCTACATGCCGTGTAACCGTTCAGGGCTATCTCAGCGTAATCGTGCCAATGGCTGACAGGAGTGCATAACAGAGCGAAAGCCGCTCAGGCGGCCTTCTGCGCTCCCGCCAGC
>JAESQQ010000455.1 GCA_016765095.1 Planctomycetota bacterium
ACGCGCGCGCAGCTCGGGCAAGTCCTTCGGGCCAGCCAGCGCCCGATCGCGGCCCTGGAAAACGTCCGCGGGACGTATCGGTTCGGACGCCTGGACCCCCTCCGAGCGCTGCGGCGAGCGGTGGGGAACCCCGCCGATTTGGCCCTGATCGACGCCCGCCTCGTGCCCAAGCTCCCGCTGGCTGGGCAGACGGTTCGGGCCGAGATCGTCGTCACGAACTGGGGGCTCGCGCCTAGTCAGGGGGCCCGCCTCGAGCTGCGCCAAGGAGCGGTGGTCTTGGCGAGCGCGGTCTTGGACCTCGCGCCCGGGGCGGAGCGGACGGTCGAGCTCACCTTCAGAGCTCCCTCGGTAGGAGTCCGCTTGGAGGCCGTCTTGGTCGGGGCGTCTGATCCCGACTGGCAGCGCGACGATCGTCTCGGGTTCGACCTCCGCCTCGCGCCACGCTCGGGCGCGGATCTTGTGGTCCTGTCGCGACGTATAGAGCAGGAGAATTCGACAGCCCTGACCGTCGTCGTCGAAGTGGCGAACCTGGGGACCACGACGGCGACCGGCGTCCGGCTCGATCTCGACCGAGTCGACGTCGCGGGTCGCTTGACTCAGCAGGGGCAGCGCGAGGTTCGGCTCTCGCTCGCGAACCTCCCGCCGGGCTCGAGGCGGACCCTTCGCTACGTCTGGGTCCTGCCTCAACCACTTCCCACAGGGACTCAACGGCTGCGCCTCACGACGACTTGCACCGACGAGATCGACCCGGGTGACAACCGGGCCTTTCTGGACGTGATCCTCGACGCCAACGCGACGCTCCGCGGGCTCTACCAGGCGAGCACCTCGGTCGACGTCGTCTTAGACGCGCCGTGGCGAATCGACCCGGACCGGACCTACCTCCCGATTCAGCTCTTCGTGGCCAGCCGCGGCTCGATCGATCCCGCGACACGCCTTCGCGTCGAGCGTGTGGAACTCCGGATCAACGACAGCCCAGGAGGTGGAATCCTCGCGTATGAAGACGCCTATCAGGCGTCTCCAACGACGCTCGCTGCGGGCCTTGAGCTCGTCGACGAGCTCGGCGTCGTCCGGGCCAGCCCAGACGCATTCGGCGATCAAGAGCTGGTCCTCAACGGGCGCCACGACGTGGTCCGGGTCCCGCGGGCAGCGTTCGGAGTTCCGTTGAACCCGGCTCTGGGCGAGCTGAAGTTCGTCGATACGACCTTGGCCTGGTCTCAGCGGCGACTGATCATGTTCGGGTTCCAGTTCATTCGGGGCGGGCAGCACCGCTCGGTCACCCGGACTCGATTCGCCGCCGCTCGGTTGCCTGCGCTGCCGGGTGAGAATCACTACCACGACGTGCACCACCACACGATCGCGGAGTGGAACTTCGGCTCAGCGATCGACGTGTTCGCGCCTCGCAAGGCATACGGTGGCCCGCTCCAAATGGTGTTCGAGACGGCCTACGCCATGGGCGTGATCGACTCGCCGACTCCGCAGGGGGCCTTCGAGCGCTTGATCACCACGGATCACAACTGCTTCAACAGCCGCACGATCGCCGATCCAGACGGACCGGACCGGCGCCCCCCCTTCGGCCCTCAATCCCCGACTGCGCAGCCGGGGAAGGACCAACTCGAGGCCTACCGCGCGATCTTTGGCGAGTGCGCTGGCGAGGAGGTCACGTTCGCTCAGCAGCTCCCGGGCAAGCTCTCGTTCCACCCGGCGGTCGACCCGATCCTGCGCCTCCTCCCCAACCTCCCCTTGGGGGCACACATGCTCACCTTCCGCGCGGATCACGTGGAGGGGCCCTGGCACGGCGGGAACTCGATCATGCCCAGCCCGAACAATCCCAACACGACGGTCCACTTGGCTCCGCTCCTAGCGGACATGGCCAGCCAACAGCGCCAAGGCGGCCCCGCGCCCTTCACTTATGCGGCTCACCCCTTTAGCGGCATGGGCTGGCGTCGTGAACACCTCGATCGAAGCCTGGGCCTCGACCCCAGCAAACGAACGCTAGACGAGGTTCACGTCACGAGCGGGGAGTTCATAGTGAAGGGACTGGAGTGGTTCAACGGGCGTGGAGTTCGGCGAATGTCCGCGAGCAAGATCGACTTTCGCGACATGAATCCCTGGGCCGATCCCGAGTTCGCGCGAGGCAAGCAGCAGTGGGACGGCGAGATTTGGGAGGGCTGGCGAGAGTGGCACGCCTTCACCGCGCAGACTTTGACCTACGCCTTCGTGGGGAGCCCCGAGCGTCGCTTCGTGCGCAAGATCCACCACGCGGGGGGCTCGGACGCCCACGGCGACTTCAACTTCAACACCGCCCGTCAGGCGACCCCGATCAACCTTCAGAGCACGTATCACCTCGGCTCGACCGCCTGGTACGACGTGCGGACCTACTGCTTTGGAGAGGGCAAGGCCGGCCGGACTCCGGGCGAGCGTTGGCTAGAGGCGTTCTCGGACGGGAACTCCGTCGTCAGCGACGGCCCGCTGATCAAGTTCCACCTCGACGCCAACGGGAAGTTCGACAGCCAGACGTTGTCTTGGCACGACGACTTTGTTCAAGCCGAGGACCCCGACGGTCGGATCGGCGGTGAGGGGCCCCTCGACGGAGGGTTCACGACTCTTGTCCGTCGCGGCAGCATTGATCCAGTGTTTGGGTATCGCTACTCCACGAGCCCGGAGTTTGGCGACGTCGACACGATCCTGATCTACAAGACCTCGGCCGGGCAGCCGAATCCAACCCGGAGCCGGCTGGCGGGAACCCACGCCTTCGAGCAGTCGATCGGGGTCGGGACGCTCGCGGTCTCGGGCCCAGACGTTGACCACCACCAGATCCTCGATCCGACCCGCGAGGGGCCGATCGACTCGATCACGGCCTTCTCGCTCGGCGCCTTCACCGGGGGAAACCCCGACTTGATCGACCTCGGCCCAGACGACTACCGCTGCCTGACCAACGCGGTCTACGCGGTCCCCTACGACGCGGACGTGAGCGTGGCGCCGCTCGGTTCACAGACCCAAGCGATCCCGGCCGGGGGGCTGGTGATCGAGTGGCGGTTCGACGTCAGCATGGATCCCGTCTCCTACGCGGTCGAGGTCCAGGCCCTCGACGGTCGCGGCCGAAGTCCGGGCGGTCTCACAGTCGCTCCTCTGACCCGTTTGATTCCCTTCGTCGGGAGTGGTTGGAGCGATCAAGCCGGGATCGAGTCGAGCGTGATTCGTCTGACCAACGCAGATCCAATCCCCCTCGCCAGCGCCTCTTATCCCTCGCCCTCCGAAGTCAGCTTCGTTGTCTACTGGAGAGATCCGCCCCGGGACTCGGCCGGCAACTCGCTCCACTCGATCGCGCTGACCTTCACCGCTCCCAGGGATCCGAACGCGAGCGCAAGCACAGCCGCGGGTCTGACGGCTGCGACGCCTGTTGGATCGGGGGCGGGCGGCGGCGGCGGTGGCTGTATTCTCAGCCGCGAGGCGTTCCCTCAGACCTGGCTCTGGTTGGCGCTACTCTTGGGCGCCGCGTTCGGCGTGCGGGTCCGTGAGGAGAGACACCCCGCAGGGTTTCAATCCTGAAAGGACCGCTCTCCTTGCAGCGGACGCCTGCGGCGACTGCTGCGGAGCGACCCATTGTGGCGGCGGGAAGACCTCTGAGGCCGGGGACAAGGACAAGCTCCGGCTTTCAAATCTGAAAGATCAGCCCTAGATCGGCTGTTAACGCATGACGTGCCACCTGGTTCGAGATGTGCGTTAGTCTCGCGCACCGTGGATTCAAACAGGAGCACCCGATGCGTTTCCAACTCTCTCTGGCCCTGATCGGCCTCGCCCTCTCGCTCGCCCCCGCCTCAGCGTGGGCCCAAGGCAAGAAGCAGCCCATGGCGGGCGATCCCTACACCCTCGCGACTTGCCCCATTTCGGGGAAGGCCCTCGGCTCCATGGGGGACCCGATCGTGAAGGTCTATGACGGGCGTGAAGTGCGCCTGTGCTGTGGCGGGTGCCTTGGGACCTTCGAGAAGGACAAGGCCAAGCACTTCAAGGCGATCGACAAAATGATGATCGCCGACCAAAAGGGCTACTACCCAAGCAAAATGTGCGTCGTCTCGAAGAAGTCTCTCATGAAGAAGGGCAAGGATATCGGGATCGACGTCATCGTCGGAAACCGACTCTTCCGCCTCTGTAGCGACGCCTGCAAGAAGAAGCTAATCGCGAAGCCCAAGAAATACCTGGCTAGGCTCGACAAGGCGACCGCCAAGAAGCAACGCGAGAAGTACCCCCTCGAGACCTGCCTCGTCGCAGGTGGGAAGCTAGGCTCCATGGGCAAGCCCGTCGAGGTCGTGATCGCGAGCCGGCTCGTCCGCCTCTGCTGCAAGGGCTGCCCGACCAAGCTTCTCGCTAGCCCACCCAAGTATCTTCCCAAGCTCGACGCCGCTTGGAAGGCGAGTGGCGACGGGAAGAAGGCAGCCGGCGGCCACGGCAAGCACAAGCACTAGGGGCTGGAGCCGGAGATACCGGTACAGGTGAATGTAGGGGCGGGGTTTACCCCCGCCCGCCCCGAGGCCGCGCCGACCAGGCCTCTCAGGAGCCTTCCCGACGCCTCTCACGCACTTGTCCATTGTTACGTCAGGCGCTGTAAACCCCCCCCTACGAAAACAATGGGGTGTACCGCAACTGTGACGGGCAGCACTAGGTCGCCCTCGCTGCTTCTGTAGGCGCTGGCGACCGACCGCTTGCTCGGGTTCAGCTCGCGGGCTGTGCCGGTGGGTCGAGCCCGAGTTCGGTCGTCCGGCGCCAGAGCGAGGTCGTGCTGATTCCGAGCCGGCTCGCGGCCTCCTTACGGCTCCAGCCGACCGAGGTCAGAGCGCGGTGAATGTGCTCGCGCTCAAATCCACGGACTGCGCGGCGGAGGTCGAAGTCTCCGCTCCCTCCTTCTCCGCTCAGGCGGAGGTCTGCGCCCGAGATGGTGAGACCGTCGCCGAGGATCATGGCCCGCTCGAGGACGTTCTGGAGTTGGCGGACGTTGCCTGGCCAATCGCTCTCGAGCAGGCGGAGGGAGGCATCGGGGGGCAAGTCGCCGTAGTTGGTCCGCAGCGAGGCGTTTAGCTTTGCGGTCAGAAACTGCGCGAGCCCTGGAATGTCCTCTCTGCGCTCTCGGAGGGGGGGAAGAGCGATCTCGAACACGTTTAGGCGGTAGTAGAGGTCTTGGCGGAACTCTCCCGCTGCGACGGCAGCCTCTAGTTCGACGTTCGTGGCTGCGATCAGCCGGACGGCCGCCTTGACGGGGCGGGTTCCTCCCACGGGCAAGACCTCGCCGCTCTCGATCGCTCGGAGGAGTTTGGCCTGGGACTCGAGCGAGAGGTTGCCGACTTCGTCGAGGAAGAGCGTTCCTTCGTGGGCGGCCTCGAAGAGTCCCTTGCGGCCAGCGGTGGCGCCCGTGAAGGCACCCTTTACGCTCCCGAAGAGCTGCGATTCGATCAGGGCTTCGGGGATCGCGCCGAGGTCGACGACCACGAAGGGTCGCTGGGCGAGCTCGCTCTGGCGGTGAAGCGCACGCGCGACGACGTCCTTGCCGGTTCCGCTCTCTCCCCTCAGGAGGACCGTGGCTCGCGTCGGCGCGACCTTCTCGATCGCCCGGGCGACGTCGGACATGACGCGACTCGAGCCGACGTAGAAGTCCTGTCGTGCGCCACTGCGAAGTTCGGCCCGGAGGCGCTTGTTCTCGAGCATCAGGTTTTGGAAGGCGATCACGCGCTCGATCTTGGCCAGGAGCTCGTCGATCACGAGGGGCTTGAGGAGGTAGTCGGACGCGCCGGCCTTGAGGGCCTGGACCGCAGTCTTCACCGAAGCGTAGGCGGTCATAAGGAGGACGGCCGTGCCTTCGCTGCGGGCCAGAATCTGCTTGAGGAGCGCGAGTCCGTCGACTCCGGGCATTCGGAGATCCGTCAGGACGACGTCCGCCCGGCGCTCCGCGAGGAGGGTCACGGCTTGATCGGCGTTACGGGCTGTGCGCACGGTGAGACCGGCCGCGGAGAGGGCCTCGGCGACTTCGTCTCGGATTGCGCGCTCGTCGTCGACGACGAGCACGTCCCCTCGGGTTTCGCTCATGGGGTGTCTTCCTCCTGCCGTTCGAGCGGCAAGCCGATTTGGAACCGGGCGCCGCCCAGGGTCGCCTCCGCGATCTCCAACGTCCCGCGGAGTTCCTCGACGAGCCCTACGCTGACCGCGAGCCCGAGCCCGGTGCCTCCGCGCTCCCCCTTGGTGGTGAAGAAGGGCTCTAGGATCTGGGCGCGTAGATCCGGGGGGACGCCGGATCCGCTGTCGTCGATCGTGATCAGGGCCGTGTCTTGGGTCGACGAAGAGCTGATCGAGACGGTTCCTCCCTCCGCGCCCAGGGCGTCGAGCGCGTTGAGGAGCACGTTGAGCAAGACCTGCCGCAGCTTGTCCTCGACGGTCGGCACTCGCTGAAGCTCGGGGTCGAGGTCGAGCACGAACTTGACGTTCTTGGCCCGTGGGTCGAGCTGGACGAGCGCCGTCGTCCGGCGGACGGCGTCGTTGAGCGAGACCAGCCGCCACTCATGAGCGGGGGGGCGAGCGCAGTCCACCAGGGTCCTCACGATCCGTTGGATCCGGTCGAGGTTATCGCTGAGGACCTCTCGCTTGTCCCCCAGCGCTTGCTCGGGTCCGAGCCGCTGCACGATCGCCGAGATCGCGGTCAGAGGGTTTCCGATCTCGTGCGCGACTCCAGCCGCGAGGATACCCATGGCCGCCACGCGCTCTTGGTTGACTGCGATCGCGCGCGCCTTCTCGAGTTCGAGGGTCCGGGTCGCGAGGCGCACTTCGAGTTCGTTCGCGTTGGCGTCGAGTCGCAGGCGTTGCTCCGCCAGCGCCTTCGCCATTGAGTTGACGCTCTCACCCAGGGTCTCGAGTTCGTCTCCCGTTTGGACTTCCACGCGTCGCGCGAAGTTACCCGCCGCGATCTCCTCGGTCGCGAGTTGGAGGGAGCCGAGCGCTCCCCGCAGCCGGCCGTCGAGCCAGCGCGCGAGGAGCAGGCCCCCCACGCCTGCGAGGACCCCCGGGATCAGCGCCATTCCAACGAGCTCTAGGGCGTGCTCGTTGTATTGACGCGAGGTCGCACGGACTCGGAGGATTGGGGCGGCCGAGCCCTGCCAGCGACGGGCTCGGAGCGGCGCAAGGGCGGCGAACACGTGCCCGGAGGAGTGAAAAGGCCCGCTCGCGTGACCCTCCTCGCGCAGGAGCACCGTGTCGCTGGCGAGGTCCGCAGCCCCAGTGAACTCAGGCCCTGGCTCGCCCCAATGACCGAGGAGTCGGCGAGTCGTGGGGTCGAAGATCTCGATGGAGATCAGGCTCGGCTCATTGCGGAGCAGGTCCTCGACGGGGGGCGCCGCTTCGTCAAGGCAGCCCCGGGAGCAGGGATCGGCCAAGGCGAGGCCTAGGATTCGCGTCTCGGAGACGAGCCTCTTGCTGAACTCCTGCTCCCCCGACTCGTGTTCGCTCACAAATAAGAAGGGGAGTCCGACGAGGAGCATTGAGGAGGGAATCAGGACGACGAGCACCGCGACCCGCTGCCTCAATCCCAATCGCCAGGTTCGTGGTTCCGTTCGCTCCATGGCAGGAGTCTAGAGCAACTCAGGGACCCGCTTGGGATTTCAAGGTGTTTCGCCAGTGCGAGGCTTTCCCCTCCTGGGTATCTCAGATTTGAAACGTCCTGCGGGGCGCAATTCGCACACAGGACGCTTTGGCGGCGGAACCCCTGCACTGGCGGTGCGACGGACTGGTCCCAAAGTTGCGCGAGGAAGCGCATGCAGGGCGGGGTATAAGGGTGGCAGACTGAAGCTCTACTTGCTGCTGCGCCGAATCCGCTGTTAGCAGCGCCCCGACGCCTCGCTTCCGAATCCGGGAGCTGGGAGCGTCGATCTTCGCCCTTCGGGGACCCCCTAAATCCCTTCGATTCCCCCCTGACCGAGGAACTCCGAGTGAGCCTTGTTCGTGGCCTCCTACTCTTCGCGGCGCTCGCCGTGACCGCCTGCGCGTCCCAGCGTGAGCGTGACTCCTACGCTGCTTGGGACGACCTCGCGGCGACCTTTCGACCTCTCCACGAGGCGCCTGCTGCGATCACGTCGGCTACCAGGCTGGAGGACTACGTGCGCATTGCGCTGGAGCGGAACC
The DNA here is from genome assembly GCA_016765095.1 of Planctomycetota bacterium. Taxonomy (GTDB): domain Bacteria; phylum Planctomycetota; class J058; order J058; family J058; genus NORP233. The sequence continues at coordinate 8,158 of JAESQQ010000455.1, forward strand.
GATCTATCCAGGCGGACGCCGAGCGCTGGAGGGCCGGGCTCGCGCGGATCCCTCAAGCGCGCTCCCTCCCCGATCCGACGATCTCCTACGGCGGGTTCATTGAGCGCGTCGAGACCCGAATCGGTCCTCAGCGCCACCGCGTCGGCCTGATGCAGCGCGTTCCCTGGCCAGGCAAGTTGACCAGCGCCAGCGCGCAAGCCCTCGAGGAAGCGGAGGCCGGACGCGCGCGAACCGACGCGACTCGCCTCCGGGTCGTGTTCGAGGTTCGGGCCGCCTACGCCGACTATTACTACCTGGCCCGGGAGCTGGCGATCACTCGCCAGACCTTGGAGCTGGTCCGCCACTGGGAGGCGATCGCGCAGACTCGTTTCCGGACCGGCGCGAGGGCGGCGTACCGAGACGTCGTCAAAGCGCAGGTCGAGATCGGGCGCCTGGAAGATCGCGCCTCGACCCTGCTCCAAGCTCGTGAGCCACGCAGCCAACGCCTGCGCGAACTCTTGGATCTCCCAGTCAGCACTCAACTCCCTTGGCCTCGCCCCTTTCCGGCCCGCGCGATTGCGCGCAGCGACGACCAGGTTCGGCATCTGCTTCACGAGCACAGCCCTCGTCTACGAGACCTCTCGCTTCAGATCGCGGCTCGCGAGCGCGGCGTGGATCGAGCTCAGCAGAGCTACTTCCCAGACTTCTCGTTCGGGTTCGACTACATAGAGGTCGGTCCGGCGCGCAACTCGGGCGTGACGGGCAGCGGCGACGACGCGATCGTGGGCAAACTCGGCCTGAGCCTCCCGATTTGGTTCGGGCGTAACGCAGCCTCGGTCTCAGAGGCGCGAGCTCGACTGCGAGCCGCCGAGCTGGACCGCCACTCCCTCGACAACCGACTCCAGACGGGCCTCACTCGAGGACTGTTTGCTTATCACGACTCCGAGCGCAAGCTGAGTCTCTATCGTGACTCCCTGATCCCCAAGGGTGAAGAGTCGCTCCAGACGGCGGCTGCGGCCTTCGAGAGCGGCGAGGGCGACTTCCTGAGCGTGTTGGACGCCGAGCGCGTCTTGCTCGAGTTCCACCTCTCGCGTGAGCGGGCGCTCGTGGACCGGGAGACTTCCCTATCCAACCTCGAAATGCTGACGGGCGCCGACCTCGGCGAACCGACTGGAGAGGACGCAAAGTGAGCGACTCCGACCTGACCCCTTCGGACGACGAGCCGGAGGTCTCCCCGACCTCAGCGTCGGACTCGCCTCTAGACACCGAGCCTGTGAGCGCTTCCCCCAACGAGCCCCCCCCAGAGGAGCCGTCTGAGGTCGAACCTGAGCGGGCGGACCAAGCCCCCCCCGACGAGCCCGAGGCGCCCGAGGTGGCAGAGGCGCCCGAGGCGCCCGAGGTGGCAGAGGTGGCCGAGGTGGCAGAGGTGGCCGAGGCGCCCGAGGTGGCAGAGGTGGCAGGGCCGAGCCCCGCGACTTCGTCTCCCGGGCGCGAGGGCGTTCGCGCGGCAAGCCGGGTCGCTGCGGCGCTCGTGCTGGCCATGATTTCGCTTTGGGTCGGGTTGATCTGGGGGCGCGAGAAGGGCCTGCGCGAGGGGAAGGAGGCGCCAGCGGGGACCCCCGCGGCGCCCGCCGAGCCGACTGTCTGGACCTGCTCCATGCACCCAGCGATCAAGCTCCCCACCGAGGGTGCTTGCCCGATTTGCGGCATGGATCTGATTCCGCTCAAGAAGGACTCGGGAGACCAGGAGCCGCGAGTCCTCAAGCTCTCAGCCGCCGCCGCCGCGCTCGCGGAGGTCGAGACGATCCCGGTGCAACGCCGCGCGGTTTCGCGAGAAGTCCGCATGGTGGGGCTCGTCGACTTCGACGAGACCCGCCTTCACTACGTGACCGCTTGGATCTCGGGACGCCTGGACCGGCTCTTCGTTGATTACACAGGCTCCCTGGTGCACAAGGGCGATCACCTCGTCGAGATCTACAGCCCCGAGCTCCTCACGGCTCAGGAGGAGCTTCTTCAGGCGCTGCGGGCGAAGCGCAAACTCCAGGGGAGCTCCAGCAAATTCCTCCGCGAGACTGCGGCGGCGACTGTCATCTCCGCGCGCGAAAAGCTCCGCCTCTGGGGGCTGGGCGTGGACCAGATCGCAGAGATCGAGCGCCGGGGGAAGACGACGGATCACGTCACGATCTACGCCACCGCGGGCGGCGTCGTCGTTCACAAGAACAAGAACCGCGGGGAATACGTCAAGACGGGGGAGCGGATCTACGCGATCGCCGACCTGACCAAGGTCTGGGTCAAACTCGACGCCTACGAGTCCGACCTTAGCGTCGTTCGCTACGGACAAAAGGTCAGCTTCCAAGCCGAGGCCTACCCGGGTGAGACCTTCGAAGGACAGGTCGTGTTTGTCGATCCAGTCTTGTCGGGACACACTCGGACCGTCAAGGTCCGGCTGAACGTCGACAACGCCCGCGGGCGCCTCAAGCCGGGCATGTTTGTGCGCGCGACCCTCCGGGCCCCGGTCGACTCCCAGGGCGGGATCTTGGCGTCAGAGGTCCAGGGCAAGTGGATCTGCTCGATGCACCGGGAGGATATCCACGACGAGCCGGGACTCTGCACCGTCTGTGGCATGAAGCTCGTCAAGGTCGAGTCCCTGTTCCCGACTCAGGAGGGTGGCGACGAGCTTCCCTTGGTCGTGCCTGCGTCGGCAGTGCTCTGGACGGGAACGCGGTCCCTGGTCTATGTGCGCCGGCCTGGCACGACCGAGTATGAGGGCCGCGTGGTCGTGCTCGGTCCTCGGGCCGGCGGCTTTTTCGTGGTTCGTGAGGGGCTCGAAGAGGGCGAGCTCGTGGTCACCAAGGGCGGCTTCAAGATCGACAGCGCGCTTCAGATCGAAGCTCGTCCGAGCATGATGCTCCCCGAGTCAGGCCCCGCAATGCCGGTCCGGCGGGCGAGCTCGCCGGCCTTCCTCCTCGCCCTCGACCCCGTCTACGCGGCCTACCTCGCGAGTCAGGCCGCCCTCACCAAGGACGAGCTGGAGCCGGCTCGTGTCGCGCTGACGAATCTGGTCGAGGCGGTTCGAGCCGTGGACACCAAGCTCGTCGACGGTGAAGCGCTCGGCGCCTGGCTAGCGGTCGCCAAGCGGATTCGAGACGCTGCAGCCGAGGCGGCAGCCGGGAGCGGGATCGCGGAGGTCCGCGTCCAGTTCGCGCCGCTCTCGGTCGCCCTGCTCAAGCTCGAGCGAGGCTTTGGACACCGCGCTGGTCAGCTCTCCGAGGCCTTCTGCCCAATGGCGCTCGACAACAAGGGGGCCCCGTGGCTGCAAGAGGGGAGCAAGGTTCGCAACCCCTACTACGGAGCGTCCATGCTCGGTTGCGGAGACGTCAAGGCGACCTTCGAGTCTCGCGTCGCTGGGGACGCGGCCCCGCCGGCGCACGACCACTCTGGGCAAGACTCCCCGGGTCCCACAACGAAGCCGCCTTCGGGACCGGGCGATCTTCCTGAAGACTCGGGCGCGCTGCGTTCTCGCCTGACGGAGCTCGTCAAGGGGTACTTCGCTCTCCAGACAGACCTCGGGAAGGACCGCGCCAACGGGTCCGAGCACGCGGGCGCGCTCCTGGCGTCTCTCGCGAAGGTCGAGACCGAGGGCCTCGCGCCCGGCGTGCGCGACGATTGGCTGGAGAAGAGCGCGCCAGCGCTCAAGGCTCAGCTCGAGCGACTCCGCTCGGCGAAGGCGATCGAGACGGAGCGGGTGATCTTCCATGACCTCTCCAAGACCCTCGACTCGCTCCTCTCGAGGGTCGGGGTCCCGCCAGGACTGACTGTGCGTCGCTTTCACTGCCCAATGGCCTTCGACAACACCGGGGGGAACTGGCTCCAAGCAGACGAACGGACCGAGAATCCTTACTTCGGGGCCAGCATGTATCGCTGCGGATCGGAGACGAAGGTCCTCGAGGCACGCCCGGCCGCGGCCAAGGTCTGGACTTGCACGATGCACCCACAGATTCGCGAGCACGCCCCCGGCAAGTGTCCGCTCTGCGGCATGACCCTCGTTCCCGCCAAGAAGGAGAAGTAAGGGCATGATCGATCGTCTGATCGCCCACCTGATTCGCTTCTGCCTCGAGCGCAAGCTCGTGGTCGCGCTCGTGGTCGCGGGCTTCGTGGGGTGGGGAGTCCTGGTGGCTCCCTTTGACTGGGAGATCGAGGGCGTCCCTCGAGATCCCGTCCCCGTCGACGCCCTCCCCGACATCGGTGAGAACCAGCAGATCGTGTTCACGGAGTGGATGGGGCGCTCTCCGCAGGACATTGAAGACCAGATCACCTATCCCCTTACGGTCTCGCTCTTGGGAGTGCCTGGGGTCAAGACCGTTCGGAGCTACTCCTTCTTCGGGTTCTCGTCGATCTACGTGATCTTCAAGGAGGACGTCGACTTCTACTGGTCGCGCTCGCGCGTTCTGGAGAAGCTCGCGAGCCTCTCGGCGGGGACCCTCCCGAAGGGAGTCCAGGCCAAGCTCGGGCCTGACGCGACGGCCTTGGGCCAGGTGTATTGGTACACCCTCGAGGGGCGCGACCCTCAGGGGCGGCCCACCGCGGGCTGGAACCTCGACGAGCTCCGGACCGCTCAGGACTGGTATGTCCGCTACTCGCTGCTCGGCGCCGAAGGGGTCTCGGACGTGGCGTCCATTGGCGGCTTCGTAAGCGAATACCAGGTCGACGTGGACCCGGACGCGATGCGCGCCCACGGAGTCAGCCTGACCGAGATCGTGAGCGCGGTCCGCGGCTCGAACCTCGACGTCGGCGCCCGGACGATCGAGGTCAACAAAGTCGAATACATGATCCGGGGGCTGGGCTTCGTGGAGAGCGTCCGCGACCTGGAGAAGGTCGTCGTCCGCGTCAACGACAGCGTCCCGATCCGCCTGGGTGATGTCGCGAAGGTCGTGCGCGGACCTGCCTTGCGACGAGGCGCCTTGGACAAGGCCGGCGTCGAGGGCGTCGGCGGCGTGGCCGTGGTTCGCTATGGAGACAACCCCCTCGCGGCGATCAAGCACATCAAAGAGAAGATCACAGAGATCGCCCCAGGCCTGCCCAAGAAGGTCCTCGTCGACTACGGACAGGTGACGGCGGATCAGGTCACGCTCTTCGCGGCAGAGGAGGGCTTCGTCGCCTACCAGGGCTCGGCGCTGGACCAGACGGCGTGGGTCTCTTGGGCTGGCGCGCACGCCTCGTCGCTGCCGCCTTGGTTGACCCTCAGCCAGATCACGGTCGTGCCCTTCTACGATCGCTCGGGCTTGATTCACGAGACGCTCGGGACGCTGAAGGTCGCGCTCAGCGAGGAAATTTTGCTGAGCATCATCGTCGTGATCGCGATGGTGCTCCACCTGCGGAGCTCGTTCTTGATCTCGGGGCTCCTGCCGCTCGCGGTCTTGATCACCTTCGTCGCCATGAAGGTCTTCAAGGTGGACGCGAACGTCGTCGCGCTCTCGGGGATCGCGATCGCGATCGGGACCATGGTCGACATGGGGATCATTCTCTGTGAGAACATTCTCAGACGCTTAGAGGAGGCTGAACCGGGGGCCAGTCGACTCGAGGTCATTCACAGCGCGGCCTGCGAGGTCGGCGGAGCGGTGGTGACCGCGGTCTCGACGACGATCGTGAGCTTCCTCCCGGTGTTCGCCATGGAGGCCGCCGAGGGCAAGCTCTTCCGGCCGCTGGCCTTCACCAAGAGCTTCGCCCTCTTGGCCTCGATCTTTGTCGCCCTGAGCGTGATCCCCCCAGCGGCCCACCTCCTCTTCCGTCGCGGCGAGGGGACGTCTTGGCAGCGTTACCTGGGACCTGTCGGGCTCTTGATCCTGGGGCTCTTCGCCTTCCAGCACTCCCTCCTGATCGGGGCGCTCCTGATCGCTATGGGGGCGATCGGCTGTCTTCAGCCGGTGCTCGAGGCCCGTCAGATCGCCTCCGAGCGGAGCCTGACTTACTTGAGCAGCTTCCTAGCCGTGTTCGCGCTGGCCTGGTTCCTCAACGAACACTGGCTGCCGCTGGGGCCCGGGAAGGGTCTCCTGCGCAACTTCGCGTTTACGGGTGGCTTGGTCGGGGGATTGCTCCTGGGCTTTATCGGATTCGCTCGCCTCTACCCGCGGATCCTCCGCTGGTGCCTCGACTACAAGCAGGCCTTCCTGGCGCTCCCCGTGGCGCTTCTCGTGTTCGGACTCTCGGTGTGGGTCGGCGCAGATGCGAGCCTCCCTTGGCTTCCTGAGCTGACCGTCTTCCCCTGGGCTCCTGCAGCAGGCGCGGGACTCCTCTTGGGCTGGATCGCCGCAGGGCGCCTAGCCGCGCTCGTCCCAGATCGGGGCGGGCGGGGGGCGCGGGCAGGGGTGGCGCTGATCGGGTTCCTGGTCGTGTTCGCGGGCGCGACGAGCCTGGCGGCCTTGGCCTATCACGCAGCCCCGCTCGAGCGAATGCGCCAGGAGATCAGCGTGGCCTTCCCAGGGCTCAAGAAGGAGTTCATGCCACCCCTCGACGAGGGGAGCTACCTCTACGTGCCGACGACGATGCCGCACGCCTCGATCGGGGAGGCCCTCGACGTGCTCCAGAAGCTGGACATGGCGATCTCTACGATCCCCGAGGTGGAGCAGGTGGTCGGCAAGCTCGGCCGAGCCGAGACGCCGCTCGATCCGGCCCCGATCTCCATGATCGAGACCGTGATCAACTACAAGTCGGAGTACCGGGTCGACCGCAGCGGCAATCGGCTCCGCTTCGCCTATGACGAGGGCAAAGGGGAGTATCTCAAGGACGAGAGCGGGGAGCTGATTCCCGACGCGGAAGGGCAGCCCTTCCGCCAGTGGCGCGATCACATTCGCAAGCCTGACGACATTTGGGCAGAGGTCGTCGAGGTGGCCCGGATCCCGGGGACGACCTCGGCCCCACGCCTCCAGCCGATCGCAGCCCGGATCGTGATGCTCCAAAGCGGAATGCGAGCGCCTATGGGCGTCAAGGTCAAGGGGCCTACCCTCGAGACGATCGAGGGCGTGTGCCTCGACATTGAGCGGCTCCTCAAGGAGGTGCCCTCGGTCTCGCCCGCGGCCGTGATCGCGGATCGGATCGTGGGCAAGCCCTACCTCGAGATCGAGATCGACCGCGAGGCGATCGCGCGCCACGGCTTGCGGATCACCCAGGTCCAAAACGTGATTGAGGTCGCGATCGGCGGCAAGCCGCTCACGACCACAGTCGAGGGTCGCGAGCGGTATCCGGTCCGGGTTCGCTATGCCCGTGAGCTTCGCGATTCAATCGATTCGATCGGGGCGATCTCGGTGCCGACGCCGGACGGGCACCAGATCCCCCTGATTCAGCTCGCTGAGCTGCGCTATGTGCGTGGCCCCCAGGTGATCAAGAGCGAGGACACGTTCCTGACGGGCTATGTCCTCTTCGACATGAAGACTGGCGAAGGGGAGGTCGAGGTCGTTGAGGAGTGCCAGGCTTATCTAGAGGCTGCGATCAAGAGCGGCGAGCTCGTGATCCCAGCCGGCGTCAGCTACACCTTTGCCGGGAGCTACGAGAACCAAGTTCGCTCGGAGAAGAAGCTGCGAGTCGTGCTGCCCTTGGCGCTGTTCGTGATCTTCATCATTCTCTACCTCCAGTTCTCGCGCGTCTCGACCACGCTCTTGGTGTTCAGCGGGATCGCGGTCGCGTGGGCTGGCGGGTTCATCATGATCTGGCTCTATGCCCAGCCCTGGTTCCTGGATTTCTCGGTCTTGGGAACCAACCTCCGCGAGTTGTTCTCGGTGCACCCGATCAACCTCTCGGTCGCGATCTGGGTCGGCTTTATCGCGCTCTTTGGGATCGCGACCGACGACGGAGTCGTGATCGCTACGTATCTCGATCAGTCCTTTAAAGCGAACCCGACCGAGAGCGTGGCCGGAATCCGCGCCGCGACCCTCGAGGCCGGCTCACGCCGAATTCGACCCTGCCTCATGACGACCGCCACCACGATCCTGGCCCTGGTTCCGATCTTGACCTCGACGGGTCGCGGCTCGGACATCATGGTGCCTATGGCGATTCCCTCGTTTGGGGGAATGTGCGTCGCGCTGATCACGCTCTTCGTCGTTCCAACGCTCTATTGCGCGGTCGCCGAGTTCCGCCTAAACCGGAGGCCACGATCCTGAGAGGTCGCCCGCGAGAGGGGTCTCACGACTCCCCTTCGCCAGGCAGGCGACCTCGGTCAGAATCGTGCTCCGCTTTACTAGGAAGAGTTGGGTGTCGAGAAAGGGCCTTGCCGGCCACGGACCCTGCTCCGCTCAGGAGGGGCCAAGCGACAGCCTCTTAAACTAAACTTAGGGGTCCTCTGGTTGCGAGCAGCCGGGGCCGGGTTACGACACGCTCCCCGTACGCCGCTTCGAGTTAGGTGCCCTGGGCCAAGGGCAAGCAGCGGATCACGACGTCCTACACGTGGTTCCTGGCTGGCTGGGCGAAGCGCCTGAGCTGGAGCGAAGTCGCGGTGGTGTTCGGCATGAGCTGGGGCACGGTGTTCCGCTCCGTCGAAATGGCCGTGGCTTGGGGGCGAGCAAACATGGACATGACGGAGATCACCGCGATCGGCGTGGACGAGATCGCGTGGCAGCGAGGACACAGATTCCTGACCCTCGTCTACCAGATTAACGAGGGCAGCAAGCGCCTGCTCTGGATCGGAGAGAGCCGCAAGGCAGAGACGCTCCAGCGCTTCTTCCGCTGGCTCGGGACTACGTGTCGCCCTACTGGGCCGGCCAGTTCCTCGACCGCTGGTGCACCCGCGCCATGCGGTCTCAGATCGGCCCCATGAAGAGGGTCGCCCGCATGCTTCGCCGCCACCGCGAGCTGATCCTCAACTGGTTCCACGCCCACGGGACCGTTTCCTCTGGAAGTGTGGAGGGCCTACAGCTCCTGACGTTGACAAGCCTAATCCCAGAGGCCGTCTGTCTCTCCCGGACAGGCTGGGCGGGGGTAAACCCCGCAC
>JAESQQ010000456.1 GCA_016765095.1 Planctomycetota bacterium
ACCCCTCCCCTACGAAAGCATTGGGGTGTCCCGCAACTTGTCATGGGCAGCACTAGCTTCGCCCGCTCGCAGGGAGCAGGGAAGGGAGCAGAGACCCGAGCAAGGTTGGGCGTCTCGAAGGGTAAGCAGTTTAGTTAGGCGGAGGGCGGCGAGATGTGCGGGATCGCAGGGGTGGTGTGGCAGGACCCAGAGCGGCCAGCCGAGCGAGCAGTCGTGGCGCCTATGGTGGCCGCGATCGCGCACCGGGGGCCAGACGGCGAGGGGATCGAACTCCTTGGGCCCGCGGCGCTCGGACACCGGCGACTCTCGATCATTGACCTCAGCGAGGACGGGCACCAGCCTATGTCCAATGAGGACGGAACCGTGTGGGTCGTCCTCAACGGGGAGATCTACAACTTCGGAGAGCTCCGCTCTGAGCTCGAGGCCCGCGGTCACCGGTTTCGCTCTCGGACCGACACCGAAGTCTTGGTCCACCTCTACGAGGAAGTCGGCTCAGCGCTCGTCGAGCGGCTGCGTGGCATGTTCGCGTTCGCGATCTGGGACACCAAGACTCAGAAGCTACTCCTCGCGCGGGATCGAGCCGGTCAAAAGCCGCTTCACTACCGAGTCGACCCCGACGCGCTCCGCTTCGCGAGCGAGCCCGCCGCGCTCCTGGCCGACCCCAGCGCGCCTGCTCCCAGCTTCGACCCGAGCGCGCTGCACTACTACCTCCACTACGGCTACGTCCCCTCGCCCCACTCCGCCTTCTCGGGGGTTCGCAAACTGCCGCCAGCCCACGTCCTGGAGTGGAGCCCCGGCGAGACGCCCCGGCTAAAACGCTATTGGGAGCCGTCTTTTTCGCCCCAGAGTCGCGTTCGTTTGGACGAGGCGATCGAGGAGGGCGCAGAGATCCTCGACGAAGCGGTCCGTCTCCGGACCGTGTCCGACGTGCCGCTGGGGGCCTTCCTCTCGGGCGGGATCGACTCGGGGCTGATCGTGTCTTCCCTCGCGGGTCTCCTCCCTGAGCCGGTTCGAACCTTCACGATCGGATTCGACGAGGCTCAGTTCGACGAGCGCTCGGAGGCGCGCTCGGTCGCTGACCTCTACGGAACCAAACACGTCGAGCGCGTCGTGGCCGCCGACGCCCAGGACCTGCTCCCGCTTCTCGTTCAGCGCTACGGCGAGCCCTTCGCGGACAGCTCTGCGATCCCGACCTACCGCGTGGCCGGCGTGGCTCGAGAGCAGGTGACCGTCGCGCTCTCCGGAGACGGGGGAGACGAGCTCTTCGCGGGTTACCTGCGCCACGCCGCCAACAGCACCGTCGGGATCTGGAAGGCCGCGCCGGGCGGGGTCCGGTCGGGAGTCCGCTCCTTGGTCTCATTGCTCCCCCAAGGCAGCTCGGCTCCTCGCTCGCCCCTGCGCTACTTGCATAGGTTTGTGGAGATCGCCGAGCAGCCCGTCGTGGAGCGGAACGGCCAAATGTCATTCTTCTTCCAGTCCGCCGTCCTGGCGGGGCTCTACCGGCCGGAGTTCGCCGAGCGAGTCGCGGACGTAGACCCCCTCGGTCCCTACCGCGACGTCTTTCACGGCGCGCGAGCGACGCGCGACGAGGAGAGCGTCCTCTGGGCTGACTTCGCGATGTACCTGCCTGACGACATTTTGACCAAGGTCGACATAGCGAGCATGGCCCACGGGCTCGAGACGCGAGCGCCCTTCCTGGATCACCACCTGATCGAGTGGGCGATGCGCCTCCCCTACAGCTACAAGCGAACCCTGACCGAGGGGAAGCACATCCTCCGCCGGCTGGCGCGACGCCGCCTCCCGCCAGAGTTGGTTCAGGCCCCTAAGCGCGGTTTCTCGGTCCCGATCAACGCCTGGTTCCGGGGACCGCTGCTGCCTCTGTTCCGCGAGACGGTCCTCGCCCCCGACGCTCGCTGTCGCGAGATCTTCGACCAGCGGGCGATCGAGGGGCTCCTCGAGGCTCACCTCCAACGCCGTCACGGCTGGCACCACGGCCTGTGGGCCGTCCTGTGGCTCGAACTCTGGATGCGCTGGGCTCTGGCTCCGCAGCCAGTCTTGAGCAGGTAGGCGCCCCTCCGCAGAGAGTCTGGCGTCCCGCCCGTTGCTCGCCACAGGGACTGCCCGTATCGTCTGACGCTCCGCGTCGTAACCGCGGAGTGGAGGCGACTGTGAGCGACGACATCGAGCGTGACGAGCTTCCCTGCGCAGCCCTGTTCGTGGGCGCTGGGCCAGGCAACCTAGCCGGCGCGATTCGGCTAATGGACAAGATCGCTGAGCACAACGCCGCGGTCGAAGCCGGCACGATCGAAGGTCACAAGATCGACGTCGAAGACACGCCGGTGATGGTGATCGAGAAGTCCTCTGAGATCGGCGAGCACTGCATGTCGGGGGCGATCCTCGATCCTCGCGCGCTCGAAGAGCTGCTCCCCAACTACATGGACATGGAGCCGCCGCCGCCCTTCGACGGTCCAGCCCTCCACGACAAGGTCCAGGTCATGTTCGCGGGCGGAGCCTCGATCCCGAGCCCGATCGTGCCGCCGACCTTCCACAACGACGGCAACCAGATCATGAGCCTGAACCGGTTCGTGAAGTGGCTCGGCGCGATCGCAGAAGAGAAGGGCGTCACGATCATGCCCGACTTCCCGGGCGCCGAAGTCCTCTACGAGAAGGACACGGTCAAGGGCGTCCGCACGGCGGACAAGGGCCGGGACAAGGACGGCGCTCAGAAGGGCAGCTTCGAGCCCGGCACGGACCTCCTGGCTGGGATCACGATCTTCGGAGAGGGCAGCCGCGGCTCCCTGACCAAGACCGTGATCGAGCGCTACGACCTGGCCAAGGGCCGCAACCCGCAGATCTACAGCACCGGGATCAAGGAGGTCTGGAAGCTCCCCGAGGGACGCCTCCGCGAGGGTCAAGTGATCCACACCGTGGGCGCTCCGCTGAGCTTCTTCGGCGACGAGTTTGGGGGTGGTTGGATCTATGCCCTCGCGGACAACCACGTCTCGATCGGGTTCGTGGCCTCCCTCGACAGCCCAGATCCCGCCTTCGACCCGCACCGCAAGTTCAGCGAGTGGAAGAGCCACCCCTTCCTGAGCAAGATCCTCGAGGGCGGGGAGATCGTTCGCTTCGGCGCCAAGACGATCCCCGAGGGCGGCTGGTTCTCGCTGCCCAGGCCCTACATGCCAGGCGCGGTCCTCGTCGGAGACTCGGCCGGGTTCGTCAACATGACTCGCCTCAAGGGGATCCACCTCTCCATGAAGTCGGGCATGTGCGCAGGGGAGACGGCGTTCGAAGTGATCCGCGACGCGACGGCCAAGGCGGCTGAAGCGAAGGAAGACCTCGAACAGCTCGAGCCGGCGAGCGAGGAGCAGACACGTCCCTACTGGCACCGCTTGCTCGACTCCTGGCTCTTCGAGGAGCTGTGGGCCGTGCGCAACTTCCGCCAAGCCTTCCAAAAGCGCCCGTTCGGTTTCCTGCGCGGCAACATGAACGCCGGGCTCCACGTCATGAGCGGCGGCCTCTGGCCTCCCGGCCGGCTCGGGCTCGAGGCGGACTACCGCGGGATCCAGAAGCTCAAGAGCGGCGCCTCGGGGTGGAGCCCCCCTCCCGCCAAGCGGGCCACCGTCAGCGCTGCGGCCGAGGTCGCGGCGAGCCGCAAGGACGGGGTCAGGAGCAAGGCCCCCCCGAGCGGTCCGGCCAGCTTCCCCGAACCGACGGTCAAGACCGAGGGCGTGGTGTTCGACAAGGTGACCGACGTCTACCACTCGGGCGCGATCCACGAGGAAGACCAGCCGGCCCACCTCGTCGTGGCCGACCTCGACGTGTGCCACACGCGCTGCCCTGAGGAATACGGCAACCCCTGCCAGTATTTCTGCCCGGCCGGCGTCTACGAAATGGCCGCCACCGACGACGGGTCAGGCCGCCAGCTCCGGCTGAACTTCAGCAACTGCGTGCACTGCAAGACCTGCGACATTCGCGACCCCTACCAGATCATTACCTGGGTCACGCCTGAAAGCGGCGGCCCGACCTACGCCGGGCTCTAAGGTGAGCGATCCCTGGGAGGCCTGGGGCCAACTCGCGGGCCTGCCCTGGCAGCACGAGTTGAGTGTCCCCGGAGCCGAGCTCCTCGCCGAGGACAACAGCCTCGACGAAGAGAACGTGAGCGGAACCGAAGGTCAGGGGACCTACGTGTGGGCGCGGGAGGCGGTCTATCGCCAGCCCAACGGCTGCCACCTCTTCGCCCGCGCCGAGCGACGCCCCGACACACCTGACCAACTCCAGTTCGTCCACGGAGGACCAGACAGCCTGGCCTTCGCTAAGGCGGTCCGCGCGCAGCTCGGCATGACGCCAGGCCGCGTCGAGGTCCTCGGTCGGGCCGGAATCGAGATCGGCCTCGAGCCAGACGACGGCGAAGAGGACTGAGCCCTAGTGCTGCCCGCCAGAAGTTCCGGTACGTGTGAATGTAGGG
>JAESQQ010000457.1 GCA_016765095.1 Planctomycetota bacterium
CGCCCCGAGGCCGCGCCGACCAGGCCTCTCAGGAGCCTTCCCGACGCCTCTCACGCACTTGTCCATTGTTACGTCAGGAGCTGTACCCCCTCCCGCGGGCGGGGGTAAACCCCGCCCCTACCAAGGCGTGTCGCGAGCCGTCTAGAAGGGGCGCATTGGAAGGTCGGGCCGGCCCCCTCCGAGGCCGCCTGTGCGATCCGTAGGGTGCGGGGTTTACCCCCGTCCGACGCATGTCCCGGCGGGACAGACCGACTTTCCTCTTGAGCTTTGATACGTCAGGCTCTGCAAACCCCTCCCCTACGAAAGCAATGGGGTGTACCGCAACTTGTGGTGGGCAGCACTAGGGGCTCAGACAAGCCACTAGAGCGCGAACTCCAAGTCGCCCCCGAGGAGCGCGGTCGCAAGCAGCACCAAGTAGAAGAGCGTGATCCCGAGTGAGCCCCAGCCCTTGAGCTTGACTCGCTCTCCGCGCTTCTTGAGGAAGCTCACCGACATGAAGAGCGCCAGGGCGGGGACGCTCAGCACGCTCCAAGGCAGCCAGGCCGCGACGCCCTCGCGCGCCCAAGGCTGACAAACCCAGAGGTATCCAAACGCGGGGCCTGCGGCCAAGAGCACGACCAAGAGCGCACCCAAGACAGGCGGAATCTCGCGTGTGTAGGCGCGCTCTCCTTCGGCCAAGACCTCGGGCCACTGGAGCTTGCGCCCGAGCTCGAAATGGAGGAACACGACCACGAACGCCCCCACCACGAGCGCGTCGCTGAGGACCGGGGCGCGCTCGCAGGCGCGGAGCGCGAACAAGTAGATAAACCCGCTCACGAGCACGTTGACCGGGTACGTCACGACCAGGTTCGCGAGCATGCCCTCGCGAATCGTCTCCGACCACTGGTCGAGCTTGACGAGCAGGAGCGTGTGGGCGAGATCGAGGAACACGATCGCGAGCAACCAGGGGCTGAGACGCAGCGCGGGGAGCGCGCAGCACAGGAGCGCTAAGAGCCCAGTCACCAGCGCGTAGCGGCGCAGGTCGGTGTGATCGACCGCCCCACGAATCAGGGGGCGATCGGGGCTGAACAGGCGGTCGTAGTCCTCGTCCTTGACCTCGTCGACGACCCGAATGAAGAACAGCACGAAGAACATGCAGACCACGGCCGAGACGACGTTCAAGTCGAGTCGCCAGGGGACACCCCACACGAGGTGGAGCGTCCCGGCCAGGCCGCCAAACCACAGGAGCACGAACCCAAAGTGCATCAGGGGTTCGTAGGACTCCTTCATGAACACCCACCAGCGCGGACCGCTGGCGGGAGGGGGCGTCTCGGGAGGCGGGCTCGGCTCGGCTCCTTCGCTCATGGCGCCGGCTCTTCCGGGGCTTCCTCCGTCTCGGGGTCGGGCGGAAAGTCGAGGAGGGTGACCGTCCCCAGGGCTCCGTCCACGAGGATCCGCGCGCCGTCGGGAATTCGCAGGGTCGCGTCGGGAACGGCGACGACCGTCGGGATCCCGAACTTGCGCCCGGTGATCGCGGTGTGGCTGAGCATCGACCCGCGCTCAACGACCATTCCCTTGCAGGCGAGCATTAGGAACATCCAGCCCGGGTCGGTCTCGCGCGCGACGAGGATCATGTCGTCGGCAGGCTCGATCGGCGCGCTCGGATCGAGGACGAGACGCGCGGTCCCCTCGACGCGCCCCGGGCTCGAGCCGAGCCCAGCCAGCTCGTTCCCGGCCAGCTTGGTCGGACGCCGGGCGAAATCGTTGAGGCGCACGGCGCCCAGCGTGGTGACCTGCTCACGGACCTCGCGGCCGCGGTTCTCCTCGACCTCTGCCCGACGCAGCTCGACCAGGGCCTTGAGGTTGCGGGTCACGCAGGTCCCGTCAATCGCGCCGATCAGCTCGTCTTGGGTCAGGAAGAACACGTCGCGCTCGGCCTCGAGTTCGTCGTGCTCCTGGAGGTGGTGCCCCAGGGCCAGGAAGACCTCTCGGGTGAAGCCGAACAGTTCGCTCCGGCAATAGCGCGAGTTCTCGCGGTAGCGGAGCAGGCCGCGAATCCTCTTCGCCAGCCAGCGAATCCAGAGCGCGCGCAAGCCGCCCAGGTTCTTGCTGAGGCGGACCTCGGCGTCTGCTCGCCGCCGCGTCTCGTCCTGTTCGAGGCTGGCCACGGTCACGCCCGAGTCCACGTAGCTCTGGACGCTGCGAATCAAGATCGAAGGGTCGTGGCGCAGGCTGGGCTGCTCGAGCTTCAACTCCTGGAGGCCACGATCTCCATAGCGGTGGAGGTGGAGCCGGACCGCCTCGGCGAGAGCAACCGAGAACTCGCCCGCGCTCAACGCCGTCCAGAGTTCGTCCGGGCTCTGGGTCTGGAAGGCCTCCTTCAGCTCCGGGTCGGCGCACACGAACTCCGCCAGGCGGACCGCCGAGAGAATGATCTCGACCGAGACGATCTCCTCGTCTCCGCAGAGGAGGTCGCTCAGGAGCGCCGGGTCTTGCTCCTCCAGCCCGTACTTCTTGAGGGAGGCCACAGCGATCCCAAAGAGCATCGGCAGGTACGTGTCGTTCTTGAGCGTGACTCCCCACTCCTCACCGACCTCACGCCAGACGCGCCAGAAGGTGTCGATCGTGTGGAGTGGCTCCTCCCCACGGAAGCTCCGCCCCCGGAGCCCCGCGAAGAGCTCCTCCCACCAGCGATAGAAGCGCCGCTGCCGTCGCTTGTGGAACAGAACACAGCGGGCCTCGACCCACAGGTAGCGAAGAAAGCGGAGCTTCCCGGCCAGCCAGTCCCTGCGCTCCTGGGTCCCGGTCTCGTAGCCCACAGGCAAGGCGAGCATTCGCCGCCAGTCCTTCTCGGCAATGAAGAACAGCGGGTTGATCCGCTGGAGCACATAGAACGAGGTCAGGTTGTAGTAGACCCGCCCGTCTATGTAGCCCAGCTTGCGGCTCAGATACTGGTCCCCGTGGTCGGCGAGCTCTCTCCGGGGAATTCCGCTGACCCGGTGACCGTCGTGGAAAATCACCCGGTAGAAGAACAGGGCCATGCTGAAAGTCAGCGGGCTGCTGACCCCTGGGAAGCTCTCGGTGATGTTCGCGTTGCTGAACACACGCTGGCGCGAGTAGTCGAGCTGGATCGGGCGGGCTTGGAGGATGTAGACCTGATCGCCGACGAGGGCGCCCTCAATGTCCTGCGGCGCCCCGAACAGCGCCTCGATCTTTGCGCCGAGTCTCGCCAGGCTCTCGAGCTGCTCGTCTTGGAGGCAGCTGACCTCGCGCAAGTCCTCGGGGACAGGCTCGCTGATCAGCCCTCGCCCCTTCGCGGCGTCGAGCACGAGGCGCTGATCTTTGCAGGCGAGCTCTCGCTGGATCTCGCCGTCGGGTCGGACGAAGTAGTGATCGCAGGGGACTTTCTCTTGCACGACGCCCTCGCCGAGGCCGTAGGTCGCGACGACGACCGCCTCCCGCGCCGCGTTCTGCGGGTTGCAGGTGAAGAGCACGAAGGAACGCTCGGCCGCGACCATTTGCTGAACTCCGACCGCGACCGCGAACCCGAGCAGGTCCATCCCGTTGGCGTGGCGATAGAGGAGCGCCTCTTGAGAGAAGCCCGACGCCCAGACCTGCCGCACACGCTCGAGCACGTGGCTCTGGGGCACGAACAGAAAGCTCTCGCTCATGCCAGCGAAGGCGTGTCCGGCTGAGTCTTCGCTCTCCTCGGCCCGATACCCGACCATGGACCCGCGAACGCTGACCTTGGTGTCCGCGGCGAACAGGCGCTCAAAGGGGGCCAGGATCTCGGCCTCCTGGGCGCTGCTGAGTTGGAGGGTCTCAAAGCGCGCCAGAATGTCCCGCGAGGCGGCCCGGACGCTCTCGGCGTCGTCCCAGTCGATCTGAGCGCAGCGAGCGCGGACCTCGGGAGCGAGAGGTGCTGTGGCTTGCTCGTAGTAAGCCGTCGTCAGGCAGTAGAAGCGCGGAGTCTCGATCCCAGCGGCCGCCATGGCCGCCTGGCGCGAGAACTTGCCGCCGACTTCCGCGTCGCTGCACCCGTCGCGGTCGATCACGATGCGCTTCAAGGACCCTCCCCTCGCGCCGAGCGGCCTCGCGTTCCTCTTGGCCACCGGTTGGGCCCGAGACGATACCGAGTTCCCTGAGCGCTGCGCTACCATGGCGCCTTTTGGGAGCGATCTGTGCGCCTCGACCCTTGGTTCGACCACATTCTCGAGAAGCGCCGGCTGCTCGCAGTGGCCGCTGTCCTCGGCCTAACGGTCGTGGCCTTGATCGGGGCCGTTCAAGTCCGCCCCGACTTCGGGATCGAACTCCTGTTCCCGACCACAGACCCCGCCCGGGTCGACTACGACCGCTTCAAGGAGGCCTTCCCCCACGAGGACGCCCACGCCCTGGTGATCGTGCAGGCGCCCGACGTGTTCCAGGTCCCAGTCCTAGAGCGGCTAGAGGCCCTTGAAGCAGAGCTCGCCAAGCTGGAGTGGGTCGAGGAGACCCGAGGCCTCCTGAGCGTGGACGACATCGTCGAGATCGACGACGAGTTGACCGTCGAGCCGCTCCTCAAGAGCCCGCGCGTCTCTCCAGCCGAGCTGGCTCGGGCCCGCGTAAAGGCCACGAGCGACCCCCTCTTCGCCTGGCGAATCGCGAGCGCCGACGGGAAGAGCACGACGCTCCGGGTGACCCTGACCCGGGAGCACGCCCGCAACGAGATCTCGCGGACGGCCTTCCTGCACGCCGCCCGTGAGGTCGTCACGCGACACCAAACGGAGGCTCGAGCCGCGGGCCTCGACGTGACCTTGAGCCTGAGCGGCTTGCCCGTGATCCGCGCCGAGGGAGTCGAGCTGATTACGGGCGACACCGCTACGCTGATGCCGCTCGCGTTCGCGCTGGTGACCGTGCTCCTGTTCGTGACTTTCGTGCACGTGGGCGAGGTGCTCGCGACCCTGGTCACGATCGGGATGGCGGTCTTCTGGTCGGTCGGCGCTATGGGCTACATGGGCTGCCCGCTCCAGGTCCTGACTCAAGTCACGCCCCTGGTCGTGATGATCATTTCGGTCTCCGACAGCGCGCATATCGTGACCCACTTCCGCGCGGAGCTCGCAGCGGGGAAGCCTCGCTTGGCCGCGATCGCGTCAGCGACCGGCGAGGCTGCGGTCCCCTGCCTCCTGACCGAGATCGTGATCGCGGGCGGCTTCCTGAGCCTGCTCAGCGCCGACATGGTCATGATTCACCAGTTCGGGCTCGCGACCGCGGTTGGGGTTCTCATGGCCTGGCTCGCGAACGTGACCGTCCTTCCCTTAGCGCTCCTCCTGCTTGGATCTCGAAGCGTTCCGAGCGGCGAGACGCGCTCTCTCAGCGCGCTGGTCAGCTTCGTGGCTTGGGTCGAGCGCCAGGTGCGCACGCGACCCGGCCTGGTGACCCTCGTCGCGGTCGTGGTCACGACCCTGGCCCTGATCGCCGGCAGCCGCGTCGGCCGGGAGTACTACAACTTCGACGACCTCCCCGAGACGACCGCGATCAAGCGGAACATTTCGGTCGTCGAGGAGGTGCATGGCGGGGTGATCCCGCTCGTGTTCTTCATTGAGCCGACCGGCGAGCAGGCGAAGCTCGACGAGCCCCTCGTCGACGCGCGGGCGATCGCGCTGATGGATCGCCTCGAGGCCAGGCTGGAGGAGCTCCCCGAGGTCAAGAACGCGCTCTCGCCAGCGACTTTCCTCCGCCGGGCCCACAAGGTCCTCGCAGCCGGACCTGCGGCCGAAGTGCCGCTGCCGCAAAACAGCGCCCAGGCGGCCCAAGAGCTGCTCCTGATCGACGACGGCGATCTGATGTCAGACGTGCTGACGATCGATCGCAGCGCAGCCTGCGTGATCGTCAACATGCCCGACAAGGGCTCGACACGAGCCCGCGAGATCTTGGCCGAGCTCCAACCCTTCCTCGAGGAGGCGACCCGTGACGTGCCCTTCGAGATCACGGTCACGGGCAACTTCATGATCGCGGACGCGGTCTATCGATCGCTAGTCGGCGGCCTGATCGAGTCCCTGGGGATCGCGATCGGGGTCACCTTCCTGATCTTCTGCCTCGTGCTCCGCTCCTGGCGCCTGGCCCTGATCGGCCTCGTCCCGAACCTGCTCCCGCTGGCCCTAACGCTCGGCATCATGAGCCTGCTCGGGATCGACCTCAAGCCCTCGACCGTGATCGTGTTCTCGATCACGCTCGTGATCGCCGACGACGACACGATCCAGTTCTTGACTCGCTTCCGCCGCCGCTACGACGAGCTGCTCAAGATCGGCGACCCAGACCTCCACGCCACGGCGGCCTACGAGACCCTCCGCTCGACCGGGCCGCCTATGCTCGTCACGACGCTCGTGATCTCGTTGGGCTTCCTGAGCCTTATGTTCTCGACCTTCCAGGGGATCGGGCACCTCGGGCTCTTGATCGGAATCTCGCTCCTGACCGCGGTCGCGGCGGACCTCTTCTTGACGCCGCTCCTGCTGACGAAGATTCGGCCGAAGATCGGGGGGATCCCGATCCCGGTCTCGGTGGAGGCTCCGCCTGGAGAGGCCGCTTCGGCCGACGAGGACGTCTAGACGCTGGAGACGGGCCCGTGAGGCTGTCGCGAAACCG
This sequence comes from Planctomycetota bacterium, assembly GCA_016765095.1. Classification (GTDB taxonomy): domain Bacteria; phylum Planctomycetota; class J058; order J058; family J058; genus NORP233. Next base: position 6,601 of record JAESQQ010000457.1, read on the forward strand.
GCAGTTCAAACGCCGCGCCTATGGCTACAAAAGGAGAGGCTGCACGGCGCCCCCTCGGGGCGGGCGGGGGTAAACCCCGCCCCTACGAAAGCGAATCGCGAGCCGCTTGGGAGAGCCCACGGTCGGCCGACTTCGGGGAGCCG
>JAESQQ010000045.1 GCA_016765095.1 Planctomycetota bacterium
CTCGACTTCGTCTCGCTGCGCTACGTCGAGCGCGCGTCCGGCGAGCCCCTCGACGAGAGCCTCCTGACCGAGCTGTTCCCGATCCCGTCCTGGCTCCCGCGCGCCAAGCGTCCGAGCCGGATCGTGCAGCCGGCCTCGATCGCCGACAGCCCTTACAGCCGCTACGCGCGCGGCGAAGAGGGCGAGTGCCGCGGCTACGCAACCCTCGACCAAGCCGTCGACCTCGTCCTCGAACACACCGCTCAGCCAGCCGCCGGATACACCTACCTCTACCTCCCCGAGGTCGACGGGGCCTCCCACCGCTACGGCCCGAGCGCGCCCGAAGTCGGCACGGTCGTCGCCCAAGTCGAGGCAGCCCTGGCCCGCCTGGCAGACGAGCTCCCCCCCAGCGCCCGACTGGTCGGGAGCGCGGATCACGGTCAGATCGACGTCCCGCCCGAAGCTCGCCACCCGATCCGGGAAGACGACCCGCTCCTAGCCCTCCTCCAAGGCCCGCCCAGCGGCGAGCCGCGCGCCCCGATCTTCCATGTCCAGGAAGGACAGCAGGCGGTGTTCGCTGCGGCCTTCCGTGAGCGCTTCGGAGCCAAGTTCCACCTCCTCGAGACCGCCTGTGTCGAGCGCCTCCGGCTCCTGGGTCCGACCCCCCTTCACCCCGCGACGAGGGCTCGTCTGGGCGACTTCCTCGCCCTCGCCGAAGGACCCGACGTGATCTTCGCGACCCGCGAGGGCGACGAAGGCCTCCTGAGCGTCAAGGGCCAACACGGCGGACTCGCCCCCAACGAAGTTCGAATCCCGCTCCTGGTCGGCCCCTGAACCGCTTTGGATTTTGAAGAACGCATGTTTGTTCTGCATCTTGTAGGGGCGGGGTTTCCCCCCGCCTGCCCTTGCCGCCTGCCGTACCGCTCGGGCGGGGGTAAACCCCGCCCCTACTCCCAGACTGGGGCTACCGCTCGGGCGGGGGTAAACCCCGCCCCTACTCCCGGACTGGGGCTCCGCGCCTCGACGAGATCCGCTCCCGGAAGGACACTCCATGCTCCACGGCCGCACCCTAGCCTCCTCCCTCGCCCTGCTCTGCGTCGTGCTGACGCCCGCGATCGGCCAGGAGCGCCCGGCAGAACCCGACTTCACCGGGAGTTGGAGTTCGACCTTCGGGACGCTCGTGCTCACACGAGACGGCGTCTTGCTGCGCGGGACCTACGGCGGGGGCGGCGTCTCGACCCTGGTCGGAACCCTCGAGGGTCGCAAGCTGGTCTTTCGCTACACCGAAGTCGGCGCGCGCGGCGAAGGGTGGTTTCAGCTCGCGGCCAACAGCCGCTCCTTTAGCGGCAAGTGGCGCCCGGACGGGACCGACGCCTGGGCCGACTGGACCGGCACCCGAACCCCGCCAGCGCCCCTCCCGACGACGTTTAGCGGCCTGTTCGAGACCCGCTACGGGCGAATTCGCCTCGAGCAGCACGGGGACGCGGTCAGCGGGCTCTACCGCTACTCAGGAAACTGGGGACGGATCAAGGGAACCGTCAAGAAAGGACGCTTGAGCTTCGAGTGGCGCGAGCCGACCACGCGCGGGAAGGGGGAGTTCAAGCTCGGGCCCAAGGGCGTCCAGCTCCGCGGCAAGTGGAGCGTAGAGGGCCAGCCCCAAAAGGAGTGGAACGGTCAACGGGTCCGCCCGCGCCCCGGAGTCCGCTGGCTGGTCGTGCTCGAGGCCTACTGGGAGGAGCAACTCGAGCAGTCGGAGTATTCGTTCGGGGCCATGCTGCGGGCGTATTTTCGTCGCTACCCGCGCGTTGAGGTCCGCCATCGCCGCTTTGGGGACAAGGCCGACTTCGTCCGCGCCGGACGAGAGATCGCGTTCTTGGCAGAGCCGGTCGTGCTCGTGATCGCCAGCCACGGCGTGAACGGCCAGCTCGTCGCAGGGCAGGAGCGGATCAAGCCGGACCTCGTGGGTCGTGTCCTCAAGGACCTGCCCAACCTCTCGCTGGTCCACTTCTCCTCGTGCGAGATCTTCGTGGGCGACACGCTCAAGTCGATCCGGGCGGAGCTGCCGAAGGGCCGCAAAGTCCCCTTCTCGGGCTACGCGGTCTCGGTCGATTGGTCGGGGAGCGCGCTCCTCGAGCAGCTCTACTTCGACCTCGTGCTCGGACGCGGAATCTCACCGAAGCGGGCCGCACGATTCGTCAAGAGCGAGCTCTCGTTCGCAAACGACACCAACGCCGCAGACTCCCCCCTCGGCGCACTCAAGTTCCGCTTTCAGGAGTGAGCGCAGACTCCAGCCAGCCGCCGTCTCCGCCGAGCGCCGCCTCGGGCCTGCCTCGGGCCCTCGCGCTCCTGCTCCTGTTCGGGGCGCTCCCGACGCTCCCCCTGCTCGGCGTCCGCCACCTCGGCCTCGAGACCGCCCCCTTCCTCGAGCCGCTCCCAAACCTCCAACGCGTCACGCACGCCCCCTTCTCGTGGCTGGCCTTCGCGCTCCTCGCGTTGGCGATCCTGGCGGTCCTGACGCCCTTCGCGGTCCGCCTCGGCCGCTACCGGGGGCCCCTCCCCGCAGGTCCGACCCTCCGCCCCTTTCCGTTCTGGGGCTGGCTGGGTCTGCTCGCGCTCGCGCTGAGCTGGACCGCGGCCTGGACTCGACTCCCCGCCCTGGCGAGCGTGCAGGCCTGGACCTTTGCCCCGCTCTGGCTGTCCTACGTCGTCGTGGTCTCCGCCCTCGCAGCGCGCTACGGCGGGAGGCCAGCCCTCCTCGCGCCGCGGGCCTGGCTCCTCTGGCCGCTCGGGGCCGCCTTCTGGTGGCTGTTTGAATACCTCAACCGATTCGTGGAGAGCTGGACCTACCAGGGCGCGGATTTCAGCCGACCAGGTTCGCTGTTCTGGCACGGGATCCTGCCTATGGCGACTGTCCTCCCTGCGGTCGTGGCGACCCAAGACCTCCTCGCTCGCAGCCCCCGCTTGACCGCCCCCTTCCGAGAGGCGTGGCGCCTCCCGACCCCCAGCCACCCGCGCCTGGTGGCAGCGCTGGTCGTCCTGGCTTCGGGGATCGGACTCTGTGCGCTCCCGCTCTACCCAAACCTGCTCTTCCCGCTTCTCTGGCTCGCCCCCCTCAGCTTGCTCCTCGGCGGCCGAGTCCTGTTTGGCGAGCGCCCGCGCCTCCTCCGCGAACTCGCCTGTGGCGATTGGCGTCGCGCGGTGACCTTTGCCTTGGCTGCCCTCGCTTGCGGATTCTGCTGGGAGCTCTGGAACAGCTTCAGTCAGGCGCGCTGGACCTACTCGATCCCCTACGTGGGCGGAGTCCGGGTCTTTGAAATGCCGCTCCTGGGCTACGCGGGCTACCCGCCCTTCGGCCTCGAGTGCGCGGCGGTGGCCGGCCTGATCGGATTCGTCGGCCGGCGGAGCCCGAGCGAGCCGCCGCTAGGCGTAGTAGGTGGAGAAGACCTGGAACAGGAGTCCGAGCAGCGCTAGGACTGCAATCGGGAGGCAGATCAGAACTGCGACCATTCCCTCGGGGTTTTTCGCAGCGAAGTCAGCCAACTTGAACCCGGGAGAGTCGTGACGCTGCTCACGCCCGACGGCGGAGCGAGGTCGATCCGACATGCTCGCGGCGTGGTCGGTGTAGTGACCCATGGCTTGGCGAATCCGCTCGCGAATCTCGTCGCGGACGCGCTCGTTGACCGGAACGAGGGGAACGATCAGGCTCTCGCTGCAACCGTAGGTCGCGCAGCGGCCGAGTTCGCGAATGCACTCGGCGTGGTGTCGCGTCGAGCACTCGCCGCAGGTGGTCTCCGCCTCAGCCGAGGAGAGCTGGTCGTGGCAATAGGGGCAACGCGGGGCGCCGCATTTGCGCAATCGAGTTGCTAGCGAAATCACTTTCAGCTGCTCCTCCCACGCGGATTGCGCTAGGCGAACCCACCGCGGCCGTCGACTTCAAAGTCGAACGCGAACCCGCTGTCCCCGGGCGCTGGAGGCGGCGACGGGACGCCACCAGGTGGAGGCGGCAGCGGGACGCCACCTGGCGGCGGCGGAAAGGGAGCGCCAG
>JAESQQ010000458.1 GCA_016765095.1 Planctomycetota bacterium
CGACTCGCGCGCAGTGTCGAACCCAGACGCTCTCTCCCAGGGGCACGTGCTCGACTTCAAACGCCGTCTCGCGGGTCTGATCCTCCGCCTGGAGTTCGTAGCGCCCGTCGACCGCGAGCAAGCCGGGCTGGTCGGCCGCGGCCGGCAGGAAGGCCTCTCCCGTGCTCCCGTCGAAGCCCGTCAACCAGGTGCGTGTGCTGTCGGCCCGAGGCACGTATTCGTTGAGGAAGCGATCCGTCCCTCGGACCAGGCAAGCGTCTAGGTCGGCAGCCACCAACTCCGCTCGGACGAGCGCGGTCCTGGCCCGGGTCGTGGCGCTCACGCGTAGTTCTCGGGGAAGAGCTGGCGCTCGACGGCTTCGATCGTGATGTGAATCACTTTTATGTGCAACTCTTGAATCCGATCACTGGTCGTCGCGATCGGAATCACGATCGGGAGGTCGACTCGGTCGAGGAGCTTGCCGCCGCCTTTACCCAGCAGCCCGACGGTGTGGATCCCTCGAGCGCGGGCCTCCTCGACAGCGCGCAGAATGTTTGGCGAGTTCCCGCTCGTGGAGATCGCGAGGAGCACGTCGCCCGACTGTCCATAGGCTGCGACCGAGCGGGCGAAGACTTCCTCGTAGCCGAAGTCGTTCGCGATACAGCTGAGCTGACTCGGGTCGGAGAACGCGATCGCTGGGAGCGCGTTGCGGTTTCCGCGAAAGCGGCCGGTCCACTCCTCGCAGAAGTGCATGGCGTCGCACATGGAGCCTCCGTTGCCGCAGGCCATGAGCTTGTTGCCCCCGACCAGCGCGGCGTGGGCCAGCTCCACGAAGCGCTCCACGCTTCGGAGGCAGCTCGGGTCCCCTGCGAAGGCCTCGAGGGTGGCTTGGGCTTCAGCAAAAGAGGCAGCGACGGCTTGGGGAGTGCTCATGGGCGGGATTCTCCGACCCGCCACAGACAGGAGCAACCGCCGCCGGTTGCGCGGACCCCCCAAAAGGATCATTCTCTAGTCGTGAAGTTGTTCGAATTGCTCTGGGACGCGCGGGAGGGGGCAGAAGCTCTCGACGAGCGGCACGGGCGGGCCTGGCTGATTGACGACCGGATCTACGCCGGCCTGTCGACCCAAGGGGAGTCCACCGACACCTCCGCCGCCCTGCCCAGCGTCGCCGCAGAGGTCTCCCCCCTCGGCCAGGACATCGTGGTCGTCGGCAGCGCGCCAGGCATGGACCTCCAGATCACAGCGCGTGGAGTCTCCGCCCGCCACGCCTCGATCGAGCGGCGCCCGGGCGATATCTGGGCCGTGAGAGACCTCTCCACTGGGGGCACGACCGTCGACGGGGTGCCCGTTCCGGCCCGAATCGCGCTCCCGATTCGCCCGGGTGCTGTCCTGGGACTGGGCGTGGCCCGCCTTCGGCTGACGACCAGCGTCGAGCTGCTCGAGGCCCTCGGCCCGCTGATCGCGGCGCTCCCAGAGAACCAACCCCTCCCTGAGGGCACCAACATCATGATCCACTGCTCCTCGATCGGGAGCGTGTTGCTTCCCCCGGGCAAGCCGCTGACCCTCGGTCGGGCCCAGGACGCAGCCCTGACGCTCCCTCACCCCAACGTCTCGCGTTATCACGCCACGCTGACTCGGATGGGGGATCGCGTTCAGGTCATGGACCTCAACAGCTCCAACGGGACCTTCCTCGGCAGTAAGCGCCTTGGCAATGAGCCGATCTGGCTCGATCCCGGCGGTCCGACCCTCGGCGTGGGTCCCTTCGACCTCAACCTGCGCACGCTCAGCGGAGACGACGCCGGTGAGGAGACTGCCCAGGGGACCGAGCCCCTGACCCAGCAGTTTCGCCTCCGCGACCTCGCCGTGAAAGGGAAGATCGAGGTCCTCCCCCTGACTCAGCTCCTCCAGTCGATCGAACTCAACGAGCGAAGCGGGACCGTGACCGTCGAGGGCGGGAAAGTCGCGTTCTGGCAGGGGAAACCGCTCTGGGCCACCCACGACGAGCGAACGGGCGCGAGCGCCCTCCAGTCCCTTTTGAGCCTAGCCGAGGGCGACTTCACCTTCGACATAGAGCCGGAAGAGAAGGCCTTGCCCCAAGCCCCCGACCCGGCCGCCCTTCTCGAGGGGAACTTCACGGGGGCTCTGATCGAGAACACCCGGGTTCGGGACGAGGCTCCCTAACCGCTCCGACGTCGATGCTGTCTCCCGCAGGCTAGCGTGTGCGCTCCCGCGACCTAGAATCGCGCGCCGAGGAGGTCTCATGAGCCACGATCCCCACCAGTCTCCCTTCCCCGCCTCTCGCAAGGTGTTTGAGGGCGGAGACCTAGAAGTCCCCGTCCGCGAGATCACAGTCGGCGGCGGCGAGCCGGCGCTGCGGGTCTACGACACGACCGGGCCCCAGGGGATCGATCCCAAGGTTGGACTGCCCAAGCGTTGCCAACCTTGGACCGACGCCAGGCGTGAAGCGGGAGAGACCAACTTCTCGCAAATGCACTTCGCTCGTCGCGGCGAGATCACTCCCGAAATGCGCTTCATTGCGATTCGGGAGAGCGTCACGCCCGAGCTCGTTCGGGACGAAGTCGCGGCAGGCCGGGCAGTGATCCCAGCCAACCCGAATCACCCTGAGCTCGAGCCTATGATCATTGGCGAGCGCTTCCTCGTGAAGATCAACGCCAACATTGGGAACTCGGCCGTTTCGTCCTCGATCGAGGACGAAGTCGAGAAGCTGCGTTGGTCGGTCAAGTGGGGCGCGGACACGGTGATGGACCTCAGCACCGGCGACGACATCCACGAGACGCGTGAGTGGATCATGCGCAACTCGCCGGTCCCGATCGGGACGGTGCCGATCTACCAGGCGCTGGAGAAGGTCAAGGGCAAGCCCGAGAACCTCTGCCTGTCCGCGTTCCTAGAGACCCTCGAGGAGCAGGCCGAGCAAGGCGTCGACTACTTCACGATCCACTCGGGGGTCCTGCTCCGCTACATCCCGCTCACGGCCAAGCGCCTGACGGGCATTGTGAGCCGCGGAGGCTCGATCATGGCCAAGTGGTGCCTCTCCCACCACAAGGAGAGCTTCCTCTACACGGGCTTTGAGGAGATCTGCGCCGTGATGAAGAAGTATGGAGTCACGTTCTCCCTCGGCGACGGGCTCCGGCCGGGGTCGATCCGCGACGCAAACGACGCGGCCCAAATGGGCGAGCTCGCGACGCTCGGTGAGCTCACGACGCACGCCTGGCGCCACGACATTCAGACCATGATCGAGGGCCCGGGCCACGTGCCTATGCACTTGATCAAGGAGAACGTCGACTTGCAGAAGAAGCTCTGCCACAACGCGCCCTTCTACACGCTAGGTCCACTGACGACGGATATCGCGCCGGGCTACGATCACATCACGTCTGCGATTGGCGCGGCCATGATCGGCTCCTACGGAACCGCGATGCTCTGCTACGTAACGCCCAAGGAGCACCTCGGGCTGCCCAACAAGGAGGACGTGCGCGAGGGAGTGATCACCTACAAGATCGCGGCTCACGCGGCGGATCTCTGCAAGGGGCACCCCGGCGCCCAAGAGCGCGACGACGCCCTCAGCAAGGCCCGCTTCGAGTTTCGCTGGGAAGACCAGTTCAACCTCTCGCTCGATCCCGAGCGAGCCCGGGAATACCACGACGAGACCCTCCCCGCCGACGGCGCCAAGGTGGCTCACTTCTGCAGCATGTGCGGACCGAACTTCTGCTCAATGAAGATCACCCAAGACGTGCGGGAATACGCCGAGAAGAACGGCTACGGCGACGAGCAAGCCATTGACGCCGGAATGGCGGAGAAGGCCGAGCAGTTCCGAGCCGCGGGCGGCGAGATCTACCTCGAGCAAGACAAGGGCACGCCCCTCCCGACCGCGCCCTAGAGCGCGGGCGCGGCACAACCCCGAGAGGCCTGACGGCGCGTCCTGGGGCCGGGCGGGGGTAAACCCCGCCCCTACGA
>JAESQQ010000459.1 GCA_016765095.1 Planctomycetota bacterium
AATAGCCGAAGAGCGTTATGGTGGTCGAGACCCGCAACTCGATCGTGGAGGGCGCGAGCGAGCGCTCTTCTAGCCAGTCGGCGTAATCGGTGAGAACTCGCCGAGCCGACCTCGAACGGATCCGGGCAAACCTCGAGCAGGCGAGCACGAGGGCGTATTCGAGGACCTGGTTCGTCTTGGGGGTCGGCTTGAGGAAGAAGATTCGACCCGTCGTCCGTCGACACACAGTGTGCGTCTGGTCTTTGCGGAGTCGCCGGGGCTGAGTCACAGGGCTCAGCTGCGCACAACCTAGGCCAGGCACGGCCAGGCTGGGGTTAGCTCGGGCACAGCTCGGATCCGTCCCGTGCGTGAAACGGGCGCGGGCAATCTTTTCCCGTGGACTGAATCGACGACACGAATCAGCGCCGGTACCCCGCCGAACAAAGAATGGCCGTCGGCTGGCTGAGGGGAAGCTGGGGTCCAGCGAGGAGATTCCGAGGACCACGCCTTGTAGATTACGGTCTCGCCGATGGAGGCCCCATGCGTCAGATCACCTGCGCCCTAACTCTGTCCCTGCTCGCGCTCCCCTGTGCCGCTCAGGACTCCTGGACCCTCGACGGGAAGCACGTCCTCGCCGCTCGACCGTCCGGATCGGACGAGGCTCAGGCCAGAGCCGCCAACAAGGAACTCGCCCCTTGGCTCCGCGAGCAGATGGCGGCGGCCAAGTCGCCGCGGGTGTTCGTCGTCTGCCCCGATAGCGCGGCGACCCTGGTCGCGGACTTGGGCAAGGCCGGCCACACGCTGGTCGCGCGCAAGGGCGACTTGCGCGCCCTCTCACCCAAGCACGCGGCGGTCTACACCGCGCTGGCCAACTTTCAGCGGCTCACGAACCTAGCCGGGCTAGACTTCAAGGCCCGCAGGAAGGCCCAGGACAAAGCCACCAAGCGGCTACTTTCCCGAAAGGGCATGGCGACTCCGATTCGGGACGTGCTCTTGCTCTCCAAGAGCAAACGAGAACAGCTGTTCCTAGCCGCAGCGCTGGGGGACATCCCGCCGACTCCGGGGCACGAGGCGATCCTAGCCTTGCCGGACATAGCGATCGTCACGACGCTCGCTCGGGCGCTCCCCCGAAACGCCAAGAGCCTAGCTCTCTTGCAGCGCGCCTATCCTCGTCAATCGGAGACCAACGGGAAAAACGTCATCCTCCGCGAGATCTCCAAGCGAACGGGGCGCAAGGCTGACGCAGCCTTCCTGCGAGCCGTGGCCACCGACGCCGACGCCGCTCCCACGCTGCGGGCCGAGGCCGTCACGGCCCTCGGCCGTCGCAAGGACCCCAAGGACTTCGCGGTCCTGGCCGAGATCGCCAAGACCGGGGACCTCGTTCTCCGCCAGCGCGCGATCGTAGGCGCCGCAAGCTCGGACGGAGTCAAGGCGATCCCGCTCCTCAAGACCCTCAGCCAAGATCCCAACCTAAGGATCCGCGCCACCACCGTCCTAGCTCTAGGCCGAATCGGCAGCGACGCGGCAATCAAAGAGCTCAAGCGGATCGCCAAGGACGACGCCAAGGACGCGATCCGAACCCGCGCCCAACGACTCCTAGCGGCTCTCAAGCGCAAGAAGCAGGAGAAGCAAGAGAGGGAGGAGAAGCAGAAGAAGTAGCCCCGAGGGCAGCTCAAGAGGCTGAGTCGCTCGACCGAAACCTCTCCGGTCCGAACAATGACCAACTCCCTATCTGTCCTCTTATGGGTGCGAAGCAACCCGGAGGGGGAGTTCCGCAGCGAGGAACGAGCGGAGGAATGGGGGAGACCTGTCCCCCCTGAAAAAAGAGTCCCCCCTAACAAACACTCCCCCTCCCTATCGCGTCCAGACTTGGATCGCGCAAAGGGCCTCGAGCCAAGTCGGATCGACGAGGTAGAGTTCGCCCAGGAGTTCCGCTCGATCTCGAGGCGTAAGCGCTGCGGCCTTCGCGAGGCGTCGCGCTTGATTGAGAAAGCGCGGGCTGCGCGCGCGAGTCTCACCGCCAACGGCGAGGACCCGGAGGCTCTCCCTGGTCTGATTCAGGAGCGGCGGGACTCCCTTCTTCCCCATAGATTTGAGCTGCTGGAGGATCGCGTGTTCGAGGGCTGTCGCGACCAAGGCGCGAGTCCGATTCCGCGGAGAGTCCTTGAGCGCGAGGGCGTGCTGGGCCGCATAGCGAGCGATCACGATCCCTGCGTAGGCAGTAATGAAGTCATCCTTCTTCCCCTTCCAGGCCTCGCTGAAGATCTTCCCCATTTCGATCTGGCCCAGAGTCTCGGGCCGTCGACTGGGCTCGATCCTGAACAAGGGAGTCGCCTCGAGGAGAATGCTCGCAAGCGTAGAACGCGCGGTCGCGTAGCGAGGGTCAAGGTTCGTGGCCAACTCCACGAGCGCGCGCTGATCCGGGCCTCCGCGGAGCGCCAGCTCGTGGGCCACGCTCGCGGCCGCCCGAGGCTCTATAGACTTCAACTTCTGCAGGAGCGGGCGGAGGGGCTCGAGAGACTCCTTGCTCAAGTAAGTCGCCACGATCTGGACGCGAAGCAGCTGGGGCGTGGTGGCGGCCTCGTCCCGCAGCGCGTCGGCCACCGCCCGGAGCGCGGCCTTGGTGTTGCCCTGGCCGTGGTAGGCCTCCGCCAAGGCGAGCTGAACCTGGGGCCGCGACTGGCTGCTGGCGAGGCTCTCGAGGGCCGGCAGGGCGGCGCTCAAGCGAGGTTCACCGCTCTTGACGGCCGCGCGGAGCGCGCTGACTCGCTGGCGGAGGCTCGCTGGCGCCCGCTCCAGAGGCGGGAGAGGCGTCGCGAGGACGTAGTCGTCTGTGGTGTGCAACAGGAGGAGCGGAGGGTCGTCCTCATGTCCTTCGACGACGTCAACTCGTTCGAAGGCCCCGCCCGGTGCGCGCAGTTCGCCGAGGTAGGCGCCGTCGCGGAGGCCGAGCAGCAGAAGCGCGCCGCTGGGGGCGATCACCGCGACGGTCTCGGACTCGATCGAGACGAGGCGCACCGCCGAGGGCGAGCGTGGCCCGATCGGGAGCGAGCGCTCCCAGCGAACCCGACCCGTGGTCGGGACACGCGCCTCGAGGCGTCCGGAGCGATACGCCAGGAACAGGACCGGCTCAGGAGCAGGGGTCATTGTCATGGAGACCAGTCCGCCTGGGAGTTCGAACGTGCCGGCGGGTCTCAGATCAGGGAGATTCAGCAGGGTCACGGTCCGAGCCTGCTCGACCGCCACGATCTCGACGCCGTCCGCGCCCGCGAACGAGAGCGGCGACTGCTCGCTCGCCGGGCCCAGCTCGCGCGTCCGAGGCGATTCGCTCGCCAACTCGTAGGCGACGACATGATTGCTGCCTGCGCGATCCACGCGAGCGCCGATCACGACCGGCGAGCGTCCGTCCACGAAGATCGGCGCCGCGAGGGAGCCTAAGTTGGCGGGGTCGTGGTCTGGATCGCGGAAGCGCTCGACCAAGTTGGCGTCGAAGAGCGCCACGGGCGAGCCCAGGGCCACGAGCGGCCTCTTGAGCCGGTCCAGGCAGAGCAGCCCGTGGGGTGCCGCAGCCAGCTGGACCGGTGGAGCGCTGGTCCAGCCCCCGCCGGGCCTGGGGGTGAACACCGCGAGGGTGGCTGGGGTCTCCTGGTTCGCCTTGGGGTCAGGCCCGTAGGCGACGTAGAGCTTGGGCTCGGGGCTTGGCTTGACCGCCAGGCCGAACACGCCGCTCGGGAGAGTCAGCTCGTGCTCGACGAGTTCGCGCCCGTCCTCGAGGTCCAAGAAGCGCACCCGGGAGCCGCGGGCCAAGCCCAACAGACGGGTCTGACCAAGCTTGATCGTCACGCGGTACTGACCGCCGCCGCGAGCCCGCCAGCGGAGCCAGCTCCCGTCCGGCTCGAGGACCAGGAGCGCGCGGCGGTCGGGGCTCGGCATCGCGATCTCAAGTCGACCGTCGCCGTCAAAGTCTGCAGCGAGCGGCACTGCGGAGGGATCCACCAACCCGCTGGCGTCAGTCGAGCCAAGCTCGTCCTCGAACCACCCCTCTCGCGTGACGAGATACGCCCGCCCGGTGCTCGTCCAGACCCGACTCTCGTCGAGATTCGAGACGGTCGCGGCCGGCAGTCCTGCCCCGTCCAACGCGGCTTCCCGAGGCTTTCCCTTGGGGGGAATCTCGAAGACCCTCGTCCGACCTTGAAGCGCGTCGTAGAGGAAGACCCACGTTCCTTGAGGAATGTGAAGTGCGACCGCCTCCTGAAACCGGCTCGAGTTGTTCCCGAGCTTGGCGGGTGAACCGCCGGCTGCCAAGTAGAGCAACGCGGGCCCGCGCCGCTGCAAGGCGAGCAGGAATTCGGACTCGCCCGACTGGACGGGGATCAAAATGTCCCCTGTCTTGAGGCCGACCGCGGGCCGCTTCTCCCGCTCTCCGCGCAGCCCACGAAGCGAGAACTCGTCCGTGCGAGCCGCGATCGCGCGCGCACTCCGGGGCAGGAAAGCCGGCGGGGCCCCCCAACGATTGGCGGGCAGCCAGGGACGTCCGTCGTCTCGGAACGTGAGCGGGCGAAGCTCGACTTCGCCGTCTGAGCGGGCGTAGGCCAGGCGCCCAAAGCGAGGCAGCAGCAAGGCCCGCCGGCCGTCGACTCCTGGAAGGCGCAGCAACACCTTCCCTCGCAGTCCCTCGCGGACTTCAACTCCACCCCCGCCGCCCAGGACGGCGTCGAGATCTCCGTCAGCGTCGAGGTCGTAGGCACCGAGCAGGTGGGTCGCGCTCGTCGAGACGCGAAAGCGCGGGCGGATGCCACCTTGTCCCGGGAGGAAGACCAGCGCTCGACCGGTGACGCCCTCCACCAAGGCCAACACGTCGACCGCGCCGTCGGCGTCAATGTCCTCGATGACCGGCAGCCCGAGGAGACGTCCCTCCAGGGGAAGGCGGGCAGCGGCCAGCGGCGGAAGCGTGAGTCGGGCGGCCGCGGTTTGGTCGCCC
>JAESQQ010000460.1 GCA_016765095.1 Planctomycetota bacterium
AAGGCGAAACTGACCACCAGAATGGCCTTCGGATTCAGGACATTCAGAGGCGTCGAGACCGCCCTTTACCACACGCTCGGCAAGCTCCCGGAGCCGGAATTCACCCACAGATTCTGCTGAGGAGGCGAAAAATCTTCGTCCCTCAAGGAAGTGCTGGTCGTGACTGGGGCTGTCGATGTCGGCGACCCAGGATAGTTGGACCTGCCGTCGGACACCCGCACGCTGGGCAGCACTTCGCTGGCAATCATTCCCTATCTCTTCGTCTTCTCCGGCAAGGGGAAGCTCACCAGCGCCCTCTCCGCGGTAATCACGTAGGCACGCTGCGTGGTCGCGTCGATCCACATGGAATCACTCTCAAACGCAAAGCCCTCGACAAGAGTCCGCGTCTCGAAACGCGAGGCGAAGAGCGTGATCCACGTGCCGACCAAAGTCATGGCGACCCGCTCGCCCTCGACTGGACAGGCTGCCCACACGCGATCCTCACTAGCGAGTTGGAGTGGGAGACAGGGCTCCTGATCGAGGGGAAGCGGCCCGGCGTCCTCGCACAGCGTCGCGACCCCCCCGTCCGCGTCAGCGTAGACCGACAGGAGCCGGATGCAGTCGTCTGGGCCTCGCTCCACGAAGAGCACGTTGTTCTCACCACAGGGCGCGAGGGCTCTGAATCCGTGAATCGACCCGTCGAACTCGACAGGACTCAGCACTCGAGTCTTGAGGTCGTAGACGACGATCTTCCCGGCTCGGAAGCCAACGTATCGCTGCCGATCGTGGGTCAGGATTCCTTCGACCATCGTTCGGGCCAGGGGGTCGTCCGGGAGGTAATCAGAATCCTCGGGCAGGGAAGGCGGATCCAGCCAGCCGCCTGGTTCAAGCGCGAACCCATCGGGGCGTCTCACTCGCTTGCCAATGACGCCAGCCTGCACCGCGCGCCAGCCCTGGGTCGGCCCGTCGGGCAAGTCCTGGTCCACGCCCTCGCTTGAACCGAGCTCTTCCCCGTAAGAGACACCGTCCCCAGGGCGGGTCAGGCGAACACGCAGGTCGCCTCCGAGCGCCCAGGCCATGGCCACCGACCAGCGTGGGTGAGCGAACTCCAACCGCAGACCCTCCACGCGCACCGAGGGCGCGAAGCGATAGGTCCACTCTCCAGAGTCGAGCAGCCCGTCGAAGAACATGTAGGCCTCGTGGATCGGCTCACCCTTGGCGTCCTGGTCGGGGTTGTCCGCCAGAAACATGTGGAGTCCCGAGGGCGTGAGGTGGCGGTAAATGTAGTACCACCCGTCCTCGACCTGTGACGAGTAGTCCCCTCGCGTGTCCAGGTCGTAGGTCTCAACGAGCGCGCGAAGACGTTTGAGCTCACCTGCGGTGACGGCGCGCCGAAACTCTGCCCCGTCGCGCCGCCCGGGGCGATAGCGAACCTCGGCTCCCTTCGCGAAAATCAGGACCTCAAACCACTCACCTCGGGCTCGGTTGGAGGTGATCACGAACACCTCGCTGGCACGCCCCGAACCCGAGGCTCGCTCCTGGATCAGTGTCGTGTAGGCGGAACTCCATCGCTGGATCGGCTGGCGAGTTCGTGGAGCCAGCAAGAGCTCGAAGTCGAGTGGCGCTGACTCCGAGCCCCGATCAAAGGGGCGTTTCGACTGTTGTTGTGGTCCATGGCAGCCCGCTACTAGGAGCAGAATGGAAACCGCGGCGGGAAGTCGACTCATCGACACCTCTGAGGGCTACACGCCGACGCCTCCCTGTCGGTTCCCCTTCAGTCATCTCCAGAACAGGGTAGTCCTGGCCTCCCTCTAGCCGAGGGCCTCTTGGACGGTTCGATAGCGGGGGTTCTCCGACGGTAGCCAAGCCTTGGCTGGGCGAGCCTGCTCTCCTTCGTCACGGCTCAGAAGCCAGCGGGCGACCTCGAGGGCGCGCGCCGCGCGGATCGGGTGTTGGGGTGGATCGACGAGGAACCGACCCAGGAGCTCGCGCCCGTCGACTCGACGACCGATCAGGAGGCCACACACGTCGACAATCTCCTCGCCCCAGCAGCCCGCTTCGAGCAGCGCCACGCCCCAGGCGTCGAGCGCCGCGGCGGCCAAGTCGTGACCGAGCCGCGCCAGCGCTTCGACCACGAGGCCGATTCGATCGAGGCGCTCGAGCTTACCGAGGAGCTTGACGAGGTCGTCACCAACCGTCTCCTTCGAGAGGTGTCCCGCCGCCCAGATCGCGGCCTCGAGGTTCGTCGTGCGGCCCTCGCGCAGCCAAGGCGCAAGCGAGGGGGCCGCCGCCGCAGCCCCTAGCTCAGGCAGCCGGAGGAGGGTCGCCTCTTCGAGTTCAGCGTCGGCGCGACCCGCGTTGAGGCAGCGCTCGATGAGCTCCTGCGGAAGAGGAGCGGAGAGGACCGCGATCGAGGAGCGAAGCGTGAGCGGGTCCTCCTCAGTCGAGGAATGCGTCAGCACGATCTCGCGCTTTCCGCGCCGCATCAGCTCAGCCAGGGCCTTGCCGCGAACCTCCGGCTTGGAGCTCGGGAGCGCCTTCTCGATCAGGATCTCCTCGCTCTGGAGGACCGGAACGGCGTGCATGAAGAGGCCGACCCGAACCCCGTGGTCGGGGTGCTCGCGACTCATGACCGCCACGCGCTCGCGAAGTTCAGCGTCGACGAAGCCGGGACCTCCGGCGCCGACGAGGTTTCGACCGCACGAGAGCACGACCTGGCGGGCCTGGTCGTGGTCCATGGCCTCCAAGCGATCCAGGAGTTCCCGCGCCACGTCCGCGTCGGGCGCCACGGCCGCGAGGGCCGGCAGCTCGACGAGATCTCGCTCCTCGGGAGTCAGCTTGCGGTGAAGGAGCTCGACCTCGACTTCTCCGAAGGGACGTCCACGACAGATTTGAGTCAAGACACGGCGAAGCTCGGTGTCCTGGGGCCGATCGGCGACCTGCGCCATGAGGTCGACCGCGACCGGAATCCCCGCCTTGAGGCGTCGCCGTGCGACCTCTCCGAGGGTCTCGAGGGCTCGCGGGTCGTGCGGGTCGACGGCGTCCTCTTCAAGGCGCTTGGCGAGCTCGTCCTCACCGAGGAGGACCGCTGGGCGGTGCGGACCGACGATCTTGAGCACGTCGTGCTGGACCTTCACGATCCGCTCCCCGATCCGAACGCAGATCTCCTGAGGACCGCCCGAGACCTCGCGGACGCGAATCACACGCCCCTCGTCGTCCTCGTCGTCGAGGGCGACTTGATCCCCTGGGACCGAGCGTATG
The DNA here is from genome assembly GCA_016765095.1 of Planctomycetota bacterium. Classification (GTDB taxonomy): domain Bacteria; phylum Planctomycetota; class J058; order J058; family J058; genus NORP233. The sequence continues at coordinate 3,241 of JAESQQ010000460.1, forward strand.
GGCGCCCCGGCCTTGAGGACCATCACGCGGTAACGGTAAAGAGGACGCGGGTCGCTGGGGTCGGCCCCTGCGGCGCGTCGCTGGCGAAGCAGCTCGGGATCATTCACTGGAGAAGAAGCCTCGGGGGAACTCGACCAGGTTTTCGGTCAGGTTGCTGGGAACAGCCTCGGTCTCGGCCTCGCGAGGAACGCGATCGAACAGGTCGAGGAGGCAATCAAGGAGGGGGGGCACGTCGTCGTCGATCTCAGGTGTGGCGGGGAGGACCTCCGACCAGGCCTCGATCTCCTCGCGCTGGATCTCGGGGTCGATCCGGAGCACGACCAGCTCGAGGATCTTGGGGTGATAGTCGTCGCTCCGGGCGAAGCAGCCGACGTGGAAATACACCGGCGAGCGGCGCGTCCCGAACACCTTTTGACGAGCGAGGCGCAGCTCACCCTTAGTGATCTTCTCGCTGCAGTAGCGACACGCTGCGCGAGCCGAGGGCGCGCGCTCGAGGGTCGGGAGCCCACCCGTGTCCTGCCAGGGCGAGCGACGGGTCGGCTTGATCGTGTCGGGGATCGTCTGCGTCCAAAAGTCGAGGACCTCGCGAGGCCAGCGCTCGGAGTCCTCGAGCACGATCCGGCGGCAAAGGCCCGGAGCCAGCTTGCGAATGCAAGCGGGGTGAAAGCGTCGCTCGCCGTCGAGAGAGAACGCGCGAATCGCGTGGCCCGTCAGGGCCCCCTCCTCGCCCGGGCAGTCCTCACCGCAGAGCGGACAGGTCTGAGTGCGGGGCGGAGTCTGGGGGTAGGACAGGTTGAGGAGCGGCGTTCGCTGATAGGAGCGACGAACTGGAATCGTGCCTTCGGGGACGAGCCGCTTCGCGATCTTGAGGGCCGCCTCGGGCCAGTCGCTCTCCTTGTCCTTGAGCTTGCGGGCGGCGTGATCGTAGGCCCGCTTGATTCCGCAATCGACGTGGTAAAGCTCCTGCTTTCCCACGACGGGAATCGCACAGACCCTCAACTCGCCGCGGGAGATCTCGATGTCGCAGGCCTTGCACTTGCAGCGAACCGCATTGCTGACCTCGACCCTCAAGTCAATGTAGGGGTTCCAACGCATGGAGCGAGTTTATCCGCAACGACGGGACCTCGCAGGTGGGCTGGGGGGCTGGGGAAATTCGCGCCACCCCCACTTGACCCCTAGAACGTGAAGGTCAGGTTCAAGTAGGCCCCCAGGGCCTCGTCTCGAAAGGTCCGCGAGAGGACGTAGCCGACGAGGGCTGCCTCGCAGCGAACCCTGTCGCTAGCCAACCAGCGCGCGCCGAGCGCGATCTGGTGACCGTCCCAGCTCCGTGCGACGGCAGGCTCTCGATCGTCGTCGCCACCGACGATCCCGCTCGAGGGCTGGAAATCCTCCACGAACAGAGCCAAATCGGGGTGGACTCGAAACTCGAACCCCGAGATGAAGTAGGTCTCTCCGTCCACCGCGTCGAGGCGAGGCAGCTCGACGTCGAGGTCGGCGCTGATCAAGAAGCAGAGCGTGGCGTGAATCTCGAACCGGAGGTCGAGCGAGTCGGAAGGCAGCACTCCTTGGCGCCACACCGAAGGCGTCGAGCGAGGAAAGGCCGACGGAGCGAGCAGGACGGGCTCCGTGAGGTCCATGAACGAGGGGACGCGCAGGTCCTCAGGCGCAGGCTCGCTCAGGGTGGCCTCGCTGCTGGGGGTGGTCGCGCTCCGGGACAGGCTGCGGGCGGACAGGCCGCTAGCGGACAGGGTGGCCCCGATTCGCTCCAGATCAGAGAGGCCAGCGCTCCGCTGGAGAAGGGCGTGGTCGACCGCTCGAGTGGGGCCCGCCCAAGCGGGAGCCGCGAGGAGAGTCAGAGGAAGCAACAGGCTCAGCAAAGTTCTCCACGCTGTCTGCATTGTTGTCCTCCTCTCTGCTATTGATCGGCTCTGAGATACGCTTTCTTCACATCTGTTTGCAAACGCCGGTCCGGCGGTCCTCGACCCTAGAACTCCTGGCGGGTTGGGCCGTTGGCGCTCAGGCCGCCCAGCGGGCCCGCTCGGGGTTCACCAAGTTTTCGGTAGTCGTTTCACGGATGCGACACATTCGCGGTCTGTTCGCGGCGTCACGAACTGAGACGTTGGTGGACCGCGACGGGCAAATTTTTCCCACGCGACTGGATCGACGAAACGAACCGCCTGGGGCCTAAGCGCTCTCTCCCGCAACAGTTAGCCCCGCCAGCCGCGTGGTCAGCTCCTTGCCCGTGGGTCTCTTGGAGCGAAGGGACGGAGCTATGAAGCGTTGCTTGATCGTGGTGTTGGCGTTGGGAGGGTTCGTCGCGCAGGCAGGCCCCTACAGCGAAGTCGCAGCCAAGGCATCCTCAAGGGCGAGCCTGGGTCCAGTCCGGAGCGGGAGCTCTGCGGGTCCGACCCTCGAGCGCGACCTGCAGACCGAGGTGTTCTGGGTCGAGGGACGGCTCGCCGCGCGAGCGATCCTAGAGGACACCCAAGGCGGGCTCTTGATCGAAGGAAGCTGGCGAGGCGTGGCCTCGGGCTCGCTCCGCCTGCCCGCCGTGCCTCAGGGCGCTGCCTCCTGGACTTTCTCGACGGGACGAGGCGGGCGCTTGATCCTGACGCCCGCTCCCGGCGGAACCTATCGCGCGGAGATCCTCCGCCCCGGCCTCCCGCCCTTGCGAGAGCGCTGGATCCCCTCGGGGCCAGCTCGGGCCGAGCTCCGAGTCGGCTCGGGAGCCTCTCGCCTGCGGTTCGAGATCGACCTCGCCGGATCCCCCCTCGACCTCGAGCTAGCGATCGTGAGCAAGGACCCCACCTTTCGGAACCTCTCCGGGCTGGTCTACCTCGAGTCACTGGGCCGACTCCCCGTCGGACAGCACGCGCTCACCTGGTCTGGCCGCGACCGGAGCGCCGCCGCCAGGCGAGTGCCGCGCGGCCGGTATCGAGTCGAGCTGCGCGAGCGCCGCTTCCTCCCAGCCCCAGGGGTCTCCGAGTGAAGCCGCGTCGTGGCACGCGCCGGGTTGATCGTGAACTAACAAAGCGTCCGAGGTACGGGAGGGGGGGCGGGGGTGGTCCCTGTC
>JAESQQ010000461.1 GCA_016765095.1 Planctomycetota bacterium
CCGCCCGCGGGAGGGGGTAAACCCCTCCCCTACGAGAGCAGTGGGGTGCACTGCAACTTGTGATGGGCAGCACTAGTGCGTAAGCGGCGCGACTACAGCCTCGCCCCGGGTGGCTGCGAGGTAGCGCCGGACCGCCTCGGGAAGGCCTAAGTAGAGGGCGTCAGCCAAGAGCGCGTGCCCGATCGAGACCTCTTCGATCTCCGCGACCTCGCGAGCCAAGTGAGGCAAGTTGTGTAGGTCGAGGTCGTGACCGGCGTTGACGCCGAGACCCAGAGCGCGCGCCCCAGCTGCGCAGGCCCGAACCCGCTCGGTCTCCGTGGCCTGCTCTGGCCCGCCGTAGGCGCTCGCATACGGCTCGGTGTAGATCTCGATCCGATCGGTGCCGGTTTCGCGCGCCGCCTCGAGAGCCGTCGTCCCCGCGTCGAGGAAGATCGAAGTCCGAATCCCTGCGTCCTTAAGGCGCGCGATCAAGGGAGCGATCAGCCCCTGGTCGCGGGGAAGGTCCCAGCCGTGATCGCTGGTGACCTCTCCCGGCGTGACCGGGACGAGGGTCACTTGATCTGGACGCAGCTCGAGAGCCAGCTCGATCAGCTCGTCCCGAGTGTCGCCCTCGAGGTTCAACTCGACCCCGCGCTCGCGCGCTAGGGCGAGCAGTTCGCGAACGTCTTCGGCCCGCGTGTGACGCTCGTCGCTCCGCCAGTGCAGCGTTAACCCAGCCGCGCCGGCGTCGAGGACGACCTCCGCGGCGACGCGCGGGGACGGGTTGCTCGCGCCCCGCGAGTTACGAAGCAAGCACACCTTGTTGAGATTGACCGAGAGGTTGATCGTCATGCCTACCGAGTCCTGGGGAGAGCAGGAGTATCGGTCGGGGCGACCCTGGGTGGGAGGGTCGAGGGTGGGAGCGTCGTGGGCTCTTAGGCCGACTTAGAACGCGATGACGGCCAGCCCTAGGACCCCAGCTGCCAAGGCTCCAACGACGAGCCACAGGCTTTGGCCGCTTTGAGCCTTTCGGGTCACTCGACTCGCCGACGACCGTCGACTGATCACGCTGCTTCTTCGGCGGCGCGAGCCTGAGCTCCGCTGGCGACGGCTCGACTTGCTCCGACGAACGAGACGAGTCTTGACGGCCTCGCTCGCCTCACGCGCCTTCCGCTCGACGTCTTGAGCGTTCTCACGCGACTCGACGTCGACCATCAGCGAACGGACTTGGCGCCGGAGCTCTCGCTCGGTCCAGTCCAGGCCTTGCCAGTCCAGGCCTTGCCAGTCCAAGTTTTGGGAGTCGACGACGTCTATGGTGCTGGTGGTCACGTCTTAGGATTAGCACACAGCCTGCCAGCTTCGTGCAGCCTAACTCCTTACTTGGTCGACCCTTTCTCGTCCCAATTCTGGAAAGCGACGCCACCTGGCGCCGCTCTTGGCGTTCGTTTCGGGACGAATCGCCGCAACGACACACAGGAATCGCGGTGCGCGTCACGCACTTGGCTCAGCGCGTCATGAGGCACCAAGATCGAAAGTCCTCCAGCGCGTCAGCCAAGAAAGATCGTCCCGACCCAGGTTCGAGGTTGCCCAGCTCAGCGAATCCAGCCTCGAGTTCGCGAAACACGTCCCACGCGAGGGCGGGGAGAGTCTCCTCGCGAATCTCGGTCGCGAGACGGGTCGGGGCAGCCGCGCCCCACGCCACGACCGCGAGCTCGACCTCGAGGCCTTCTATGACCAAGTCCATGAGCTCGTCACCGGACTGCTCGGCGTCGTCGGCGGCTTGGCTGGCTGCGACCCGCGCGCTCTCCCGCTCGGCGAGGTCCTCGGTCTCGAGCCAGGCCCAAGTCGCGTCCACGGCCTCCTGAGGCCTGCTCTCCCAGGGAGCGTGTCCGTGGAGGCCCGCTAGGAGTGGACGAGAGCACGTCAGCGCCAACCGGCAGGCGGCGTCGAGATCGATCTCCACGAGATCGATCAGAAATCGCTCGGGGTCCGTGACGGGGTCCGGTCCGCGAGCCACCCCGAGGGCAAGACAAGCCGCTGAGTCGCCGGCGTAAGCCAGGAGGCGGACTCGACTCGGGCAGAGTTCGTCGGTTCGCATTCGGGCCCGGAGCCAGCTCGCGCGGGCTTCGACGTCCCCCTCCGGTTCCCTGGCGAGAGCGCGTTCGCGCAGATCACTCACGCCTCTTGAGCGCCCTCCTTGAACGAGAGGTAAGCCCGGATCCCGTCGCTCGCGAGATCGTCGAGCTCGCGAAACTCCAGCCCCAAGGACCACTCACCCTGATCCTTGGTCACGCGAACCACCTCCGCTTGGCAGTCCACGACATGGTCGCCGAGCTGGAGGCAGAGCCGGAGCACGGTCCCCGCTGGAATCGGCTGAGTCGTGGCGAGTCGACACCCGGTCGCGCTCAGATCGCGTGTCGCCGCCGTCCCTAATATCTCGTAAGCCGTCGGCTCGCTGGGGTCCGTCGGGGCCGCGTGGCGGCTGTAGCTGATCAAGTTGACCGAGCGGATTCGGATCTCGGTGCGGCGATCTCTGCTCATGGAGTCCTCCAAAAGGCGCGCCAGCGAGGCGCCGGCTCTCCGAATATAGCCAGGTCGAGGGCTCGACGGGGCGATCGAGCACCCCCGGCCCACGTTCCCCCAGGAACCAGGCACAATGCGGCGCCCGAGCCGGGCCGACCGCGACCCAGGACCGACCGTGAGCGACCCACCCGATCCCCTCCGAGTCTCAAACGCACTCCCGCTCTGGGTCGCCCGACTCAGAGGCTCTCAAGTCGCCATGGGCCGCCAACACGCTGAGCTCCTTCGAGGCGCGGGCGGCTACGAAGGCGTGCTCGACTACTACCCGCGAATGGCCGAGGTCGTCCTGGGGGGCCCCCGAGAAGGGGCCGCGCCGCCGGCCTTGACCCGGATCCTCAAGCCCTTGGTCCAAGCCTCGCTCCACGCGCTAGAGGCCCGTCGCCCGCCCGAACTCCGCGCTCGAAGTCGGGTGTTCTTCAAAGGACTCGGCGTCCCGGCCTCGTTCTCGCGCTATGTGTCCGTCATGGACGTCATGCAGAACATTATTGGTCTCGCGGGGGGGCTCGGGATCGGCCCAACCCGTCAGCTCTGCGGTCGCGCGATCCCGGCCTGCTCGAGCCTCGCCGTGTGGGATCGCGCGTCGAGCGACCAAACCCTCCGCCACGCGCGGAACTTCGACTTCCCCGGGAACGGGATCTGGGACGTGGCCCCCGCGATTGTGTTCTGCACGCCAAACGTTGGCCTCCGCTATGGCTTTGTGACGACTCGCGGCGGCGACGTAGCCTGCGTGAGCGCGTTTAACGAGGCCGGATTGACGCTGACGGCTCACACGCGCTTCCACCGCGACGGGCGCCTGTTCGGCGGGCTCGCGGTCGTCGACCTCTGCCACCAGATCGTGCGCTACGCGCGCTCCTTGGAGGAAGCCGTCGACGTCGCCCGACGACGCCCGCCGGCCTCGACGTGGGGGCTCACGATCACCTCGGGCCGCGAGCGGAGCGGACTCGTGATCGAGTTGACGAGCAAGGGCCTGGCCGCGATCCAGCCCCTCCCCGGCGAGGACTTCCTCGCCCACACCAACCGCTACGCGGACCCCGCCCTGGCCCGACGCCAAGTCGCCCCTGCGGCGGGCTTCCTGCAAAACTCCGACGGCCGCCTCCGCAA
>JAESQQ010000462.1 GCA_016765095.1 Planctomycetota bacterium
CAGGCCCCGCCCGAAGCTGCCCACCCAAAGGCCGGCGAAGAGCCGGCGCCGCCGAGCGAAGAGCCAACGGGCGAAGAGCCAACGGGCGAAGAGCCAACGGGCGAAGAGCCGACGCCCCCCAGCGAAGAGCCAACGGGCGAAGAGCCAACGGGCGAAGAGCCGACGGGCGAAGAGCCAACCGCCGAAGAGCCAACCGCCGAAGAGCCGACGCCCCCCAGCGAAGAGCCAACGAGCGAAGAGCCGACGCCCCCCAGCGAGAAGCCGACAGGCCCAGCGTCCGCGATCGGTTCGTCATAGGGCCCTAACCTCTCCCAAAGAGTCGCGATCTCCGGCGTTGCCCCAGCCCCGCCTTTCTCCGACCATGGGCGCCATGGACACCGGCCCTCCCTCTCAACCAACCTCAACCGAGAATCCCCGCTCGCGAGAACCGGATCCGGCTCCGGAAGACACCTCCTCACCGGCGTCCAGTCCGGCCAGCGAGGAAGGAAAGCCGCCCCCCCCCGGCTCGTCTTTTCAAGCCCAGGGCACTCGGCTCGACGCCGCCGCACGAGACGCCCTAGAGTCGCAACGTTTTCAAGCCCAGGGCACTCGGCTCGACGCCACCGCGCAAGACCACCAAGAAGCGCAGCGTTTTCAAGCCCAAGGCACCCGTGTCGACCTCCAGGCCAAGCACGAGGAGAACTTCTCAGGCGCCCGAACGCGGCTCAACCTCACCGCCGAAGAGGAGGACCAAGGCAGCTCGACGCACCAAGTCGAACACCCCGCGCCCAGCGGGCCGATCGGCGCAGCGGAGGGCCTCGGAGTCAAGGTCGGCCCCTACGCCCTCCTGGATCGACTCGGGGAGGGCGGCATGGCCTCAGTCTTCTTGGCGCGCAGCCCAGAAGGCGAGACCGTCGCGGTCAAGGTCCTCAGCGCGACCATCGACGACCCGACGATCCACGAACGCTTCCGACGCGAGGGCGACGTGTTCATCGGGCTCGATCACCCCTCGATCGTGAAGCTCCTCGCCCGCGGGACGGACGAGCGCACAGGACGCCCCTACCTGGTCATGGAGCTCGTGGAGGGGCGAGATTTGGGCGAGATCCTCAAGGACCGTGCCGGTCACCAGCTCAGCTGCGACGAGGTCCTCGTCATCATGGAGCGCTGTGGGCTAGCCCTCAAAGTCGCCCACGAGAAGGGCATCGTTCACCGCGATGTCAAGCCAGGCAACTTGATCCTGACGCCCCTTGGCGACGTCAAGCTGACCGACTTCGGGATCGCGCTCGACAGGAAGTCCATGGCCCGCCTGACCTCGGAGGGGGCCTTGGTCGGGACGCCCTCCTACCTCGCCCCCGAGGTCCTCCTCGGCGAGAGCTGGACGCCCGCAGCCGACCTCTACGCCCTCGGCTCAACGGCGTTTGAGGCCTTGACCGGCGCGGCCCTGTTCGGAGCGGACACCGCGATCGAGATCCTCGCGGACCAGATCCAAACGCCCGCCCCCAAGCTCGCGACGCTGACCGACGTCCCGCTCTGGGTCAACAACCTCGTCGACCGACTCCTCTCCAAGGACCCCGCCCTCCGGCCGACCGCGACTGAGCTCTTGTCCGAACTCAAGGGGAGGCTCTGCCCGCCTGAGGAGCTTGAGCAGCTCTGGAGAGACGCGCACCGCTCGAGCGTCAGGCGTGGCGTCGCCGTGCTGAGCGTCGCCACAGCCTCCCCTGGCGACACGGTCCTCCACTACCGACTCAAAGAAGAGCTCGGACGAGGCGCGGCGGGCGTCGTCTACCGAGCCTTCCACGAAGGGCTCAAGAAGGACGTCGCCCTCAAGCTCCTCGACGCGCTGACGCTCGTTGGCGGCTCCGCCGCCGAGCGCGAGCGTCGTGAGGTTCGCTTCCTCCGAGAAGCCCAAGCAGCGGCCTCCCTCAAGCACCCCTGCGTCGTCCCAATCCTCGACGCCGGACGACACGAGGGCTTCTTCTACATCGCAATGGAGCTCGTCGAAGGCAAGACCCTGACCGAGCTGTTCAGCGCGGACCTAACCCCCCTCGACGAGCGGGCTCGCCTGATCGCCGAGGTCGCGCGAGGCGTGGCTCATGCCCACGCGCGCGGCGTGATCCACCGCGACCTCAAGCCCGACAACGTCATCGTCGACGAGGACGCGACGCCCAGGGTCCTCGACTTTGGCGTCGCCAAGATCACCGAGGACGAGCAAGACACGTCCCCCGACAGCCTCGAGGTCTCCATCGAAGGCTCCCTGATCGGGACGGTCCAGTACATGTCCCCCGAGCAGGCGGCCGGCAAGCACAGCCGGGTCGACGTCCGCAGCGACGTCTACGCCCTCGGAGTCCTCCTCTACGAAGGCCTCGCGGGGCGCCCGCCGCACCTCGGCTCGGTCAGCGAGCTGCTCTACCTGATCAACTTCGAAGACCCAGTCCCTCCCAGCACCCTCCGGTCCGCGGTCCCCTGGCAGCTCGACGCGATCTGCCTCAAGGCGCTCCAGCGTGAGCCCGACGAGCGCTACCAATCCGCCCTCGAGCTGAGCCGCGATATCACGCGCTACCTGGCAGGGGAGCCGATCCTGGCCGACTCGGGAAGCCTGGCTTATCGGCTCCAAGCCTTCGTCGCTCGCAATCGCGTCCCCGTCATGGTGGGTCTCTTGATCCTCGCGCTCCTCGGATCCTGGCAGGCGTCTCGGGCGGCCACGCGCGCCAAGGGGCTTCGCGTCGCGGCCGAAGGGCTGGCCCAGGAAGCCAAGGAGACCTCCCAGCGTCACAGCCAAGTCCGGACCCTGATCAGCCAGGCCTGGGACGCCTTCCAGAGCGAGAAGTTCGGCCCCGCCGGCGAGCGAATGAGCGCCGCGCAAGAGCTCATGCTCCCAGACGAGCTGATTCCGTTGAGCCCCAGCGAGATCGCTCGCGTCCCCAGGGGCGCGACCTCTGATCTGAGCGCCGACGAGCGAGCGCACCTGCGCCTGAGCCGCAGCCGAATCCGTCGCTGGGTCCTCCTCTCACGAGGCCACGCCAAGGGAGCCGAAGTGGCCAGAGCCCTCAGCGCCGCCCGGACGGCGCTCAAGCGAGGCGACCTCACGAACGCCGCGAAGCAAGCGATCACCGCGACCTCCTTGGGCGGCACCGAGGCCGCGCAGGAGATCTCCAATGAGATCGCCTCGACCTACGTGAACCGCGCCAAGGCCCTCCTCGCGAGCGCCCCCAAGGGCGACCTCCGGGCCCGCCGCGACGCCTTCGAGAGCGCTCGCAGGCTGCTCGGAGAGTCGCAGCGGCTGGTCGCCAAGATCGCCCGCCCCGAGCTCGACCACGTCCTCCGGGAGCTCGGGAAGCTCTCCGAGCTCGAGCAGGCTCAGGCCATAGCCCAAGCCCAAGGCAAACGAGCGATCGAGCTCGTCTCCCAAGGACGCAATCATATCCAGGGTAGCAGGCCGGAGGAGGCCCGACGCGCCTTCGAGCAGGCGCTCGGAATGGACGGCGCGAACGCCGAAGCTCGCCAAGGGCTGGTCCTCGTCGAGCGCGCTCTCCGCGAGCAGGAGCTGGCGCGGGCGTTGGAGAAGAGCGTTCGCCAAGCGACCGACCTCCGGCGTGAAGCGTTTCAGGCTCGGGACCTCGGCAAGGCTCGCTACGCCCAAGGCGAGCTCCCCGAGGACGTCCGCGCGGCCTACACAGACTCTCTCGAGGCCCTCCGCCGCTCCGCGCTCCTCGTCCCCGGCGACGTCGAGACGAGCCGGGCACTTCGTCTTGTCTCCCGAGAATACGCGGTGATCCTGATCGACCAGGGTCAGCTCGAGCTCGCCAAATTTGTCCGCCGAATCGGCGGGCTGCCCGAGACCGACCCAGACCCTCCCCCGCTGCCCCGGGACCCCCACCTCGGTGTGATCGAGGTCGTCGGAGCCAGCGCTTCGGCTGCCTTCGGGAGCCAGGTCGTGTTCCAACCCACCCGTGCCTTCAACGGCCTGCGAGGCTTCGTCGCCAGTCAAACCGACGACCTCCGGTTCGAACTCCGAATCCTCGGCACGATCGAACGGGCTGGCATGAACCCGAAGGTCTACTGCACTGGAGTCGAGATTCGCATGTTCGATCGTCGCCGGAAGACTGTCTCGGCCCCCAGACGGGTCATGTTCGGGAGGCCCTATCTCCGCCCGGCCGCCGTCGACCCCCAAGGCCGCCGCGTCCTCCGCCCCTTCACGCGCGCCCAACAACTCAACGCTGGCCCCTACGTCGCCCGGATCCGCGGAATCGTGCAGCAAATGGTGAGCGCGAACCGGAACTAGCGCATGTCTGACAATGAGACCGCCCAGCATTGGCTTGGAGTCAAGGGAACTGTCGCGCCCAGCGACAGTTCTCTGAATCTCTGCTCACGCGCTGCACGCCGTCTTTCAACAGTTGGTCGAGTTCGTGAAGAACGGCGTGTGAATCGCCTTCCTTGGCGTTCTTGGCGTCCTTGGCGGTCAACTCTTCAGGCCGACGAGGCGAAGGGCGTCTGCGCCACCCCCCTCCACCTTCGCGGGACGGAGAACCGCCGCAGCTCGGCCAGCTGCTCCTCCCACCACTGGTCAGGCATAAGCCAGTCGTCCACGAGGTCCACCCCGGCTCCCGAGAACACAGACAAAATCCGGGCCTGGACCGTCGTCGCTGGCGGACCCCTACCCCTGCTTGGCCTCCTCGTCGCTCGCAAAGATCGAGAGGATCCGCTCGACGCCCGCCAGGCTGAGTATGTTGCGGACGCAATCTGCCGGATCCGCAATTCGGAGCCCCTGGCCCGCCGAGAGCTTGGCCAAGAACGCGACGCCCGTTGAGGAGATGTACTCAACGTCAGCCATGTTCAAGACACAGGTCCCCTCGTGAGCGTCCATGTGAGCTGCGACCGCTTCGCCCGCCCCGCGGTCGAACTTGCCGCTGGCCCGGAGCACCAGCGCCCCGTCCGCTCGGTCTTCAGTGAGTTCGAAGCTGCTCGCCACTATTCGTATTCCATTCCGCCAAAGCTCTCTTTGAAGCTCGCGTAGACTTGCTCCCAGGCTCCACGCGCAGGCTCTGCGAGCTTCTTGATTCGGGCCCGAAGTCCGGCTCCGCAAGACGCATAGATCATGTAGGTCTCTGCGAGAAACTCGACGAACACGAACTTCTGGTAGAGCTTTCGGGTGTCGGGGTCGAGGAGAAACTCGACCCCAAAGAACGCGTCCTCCTCGATCAAGACCTGATAAGCCTGGTGGAGAACGTTGCACTCGGACTCGCTGAGCGCGGTCTCGTGGGCGTGACCCAGTTCGTGGAGAAAGAGGCCTATGAAGGTCCGACGCGCTCCCCCGACGGCGAAGTCGTACATCAAGACCGCCGCCTCCGACTTTTTGTAGGCGCTAGCCTTGGCGGCGTCCGGCCCCCACCCGCCGAGCTGGATTCGCTTCAGCGTCTCGCGCGAGAGGTGCGCTTTGGGAAGCTGGGGGAGGATCGAGAGCATGTGGGCATAGATCTGCCCATAGCCCGGGTGAGGGAACGCGTCGCTCCGCTTGCGCGAGCGGGGGGAGCAGGTGCGGTGCGTGGCGAGTTGAATGTCGTGCTTGTCCAGCAACCGCTGGAGGTCGCAGTAGGCCTCGTCGTCTCGCGACTCGTAGAGCCCCTCTATGTTTCGCCAGCGCTTGTAGGCGTGGTACTGCTGCTGCGTAGCCGGATACCACATTGAAGACGAGCCCCCCTGGAGGGTCCCTCCCATCAAGTAGCCGCGATCGGTCTTGGTGATCTGCTGGCCGAACCGGAACTCCTGCTCGAGCTCCCGGGTCAGGTTCTCGACGGACTCGGTTTGGCTGGGCCAGTCGTTACGCAGTTCGCGCACCTCGTCCGGCATGCTGGCGAGCAAGAGGTCCTCCTCGGGCTTGAGCTCTCCCTCCTTCATAGCAACGCGGCGCGAGCTGCGCCCGCGCCGAGGGAGTCAGGACCCAGCGTCGGGCTCGCTCTGCTCACGTCGTTTGGCCTCCTCCCAGCGCCGCTCGAGCTCGTCCATTCCGAGCGCGCGGAGGTCTCCGCCCCCTTCCTCGACGTGGCGGAAGCGGCGCGAGAATCGGCTTGCAGCCCCCCGGAGCGCGGCCTCCGCGTCGATCTTGAGGTGGCGGGCGAGGTTCACGACCGAGAACAGGAGATCCCCAAGCTCCGCCTCGCTGGCCTTGGCGTCGCCCCGCCCGATCTCGACCTCCAGTTCGCTGATTTCCTCGCGGACTTTCTCGAGCGGCCCCCGGGTGTCGGGCCAGTCGAAGCCAACCGCAGCCGCCTTCTCCTGGACGCGCTGCGACCGGAGGAGCGCAGGCAGTTCGCGCGGGACGCCGTCCATGACCGAGCGCCGGCCCTCAAGCTTCTTGAGCTCCTGCCAGTTGGCCATGACCTGGCCGGCGTCGCGAACCTTGGCGTCTCGAAACACGTGAGGGTGACGGCGAAAGAGCTTGGCCGCGATCCCCGCCGCTGCGTCCCCCAAGTCGAACCGCCCCTCGTCCTCCGCGATTCGCGCGTGAAACACGACCTGGAACAGGAGGTCCCCCAGCTCCTCACAGATCGAGTCGAGGGAGCCCTCGTCGAAGGCCTCGAGGAGTTCGTAGGTCTCCTCGAGCAGGTAGCCGCGCAAGCTGGCCGGCGTCTGTTCGAGGTCCCAGGGGCAGCCCTGGACCGGATCCCGGAGGCGATCCATGACCCAGAGGATCTGGCGCAGGCCGACCAGCCGCGGGTCGTCTGAGGACACGGTGCCCGGCTCGGTCTCGCTCAAGCTGCCTTCAGTCTATCTGGGGGACGAGCGGGGAGCTCGGGGAGAACACCTGGTCGTAGAGAAGCACGGCGTGGCGATCGGTGATCCCGGCCAGGAAATCGAGAATGCTGCGCGCGACGTGGAGCGGATCCGACTCGTCGCCCTCGGCTCGCAGGCGCTCCTGCGTTTGGCGAGGCAGGTGGCCAGGGTGGCTCGCATAGTGCTCGAACAAGTGGCGCAGGAGTCGGCGCCCCTTGTCGCACATGATCTCGACGCTCGGGTGGCGATAAACGCGCTCGAGCAAGAACCCGATCAAGACCGCGACTAGCTCCTCCTCGTCCTCAGGAAGCGACACCACCGGCTCTGGCTGGGCGCGAACCTCGCCCGGAGTCGGCGCGGGGCCGATCGCCAGGAGCCGGCGCTCGGTCTCGTCCAGAACCGCGGCCACCAAGAACCCGATCAGGCGCCGGGTCAGCGAACCGTGCCGCACGAAGCGCCGCGGCGCCAGGTTCTCGAGGCCCTCGTCGCGGATCAGCTTGTTTATGGGGTCGAGGCCGAGCGCCATCACCTCACCGATCGTGAAGAAGCCCGTGAACAGGGCGTCCTCCAGGTCGTGCGAGACATAGGCCAACGTGTCCCCAAGGGACGCGATCTGGGCCTCGACGCCTGGTTGGGGGGTCTCCCGAAACTCGAGGGGGGTCTCAGGGTCGTCGAATGTCGTGGGGTGCTTCGCGATTCCCTCGCGCGCCTCCCAGCTCAAGTTGAGCCCAGGGAAGGAGTAGCGGCGCTCCAAGAAGTCCACGACGCGGAGGCCATGGAGGTTGTGATCGAACCCGCCCTTCAAGCCGTGCTCAGTCGCGAGGAGGTTCAGCTCGACCTCGCCCTGGTGACCAAAGGGCGGGTGCCCGAGGTCGTGCATCAGCGCGATGCAATTGGCCAGATCGACGTTTGCGCCCAAGAAGGCTGCCAAGGAGCGGGAGATCTGAGAGACCTCAAGGGTGTGAGTCAGGCGAGTCCGGTAGTGATCACCCTCGTAGGCGACGAAGACTTGCGTCTTGTGCTGCAGTCGCCGAAAGGCCTCGGAGTGGAGCACCCGATCCCGGTCGCGCTGGTGGGCGGTCCGCAGCTTGGGCGGCGGCTCGGCGTGAACCCGGCCACGGCTCTCGGAGCTCCGAGTAGCAAAGCTTGCCAGCGTGTTCTCTTCCTGGCTCTCGAGCGCTTCGCGATTCCGAATCATGAGCGAGTTGTACGACAGCCGAGAGCCTCCCATCAAGGGCCGCCTCCCGAGCGAGGCCCGACGGTGTCGCCTGAGACGAAGCCTAGAGCCGAACGATCAGGGCGATCGTCAGCCCGCCGAACTCCAGGTCGAAGTCGAACGCGCCGCGCTTGCCCTGGTTGGCCTGACTGCTCAGGTCGTACTCTAGATAGCGAGCCCCGAGCTCGATCCCGACCCAAGGAACCGGATAGGCCGTCACGCTAAACTCGACGCGGTAGGTCGCGCCCTGCATACCCAGGTAGTTGACGTAGGCCGTCGCCAGGCGGAGGGTGACGTCTATGTAGTCGCGATAGCCAACCGCAAACAGAGCGCCGATCTCAGGGTGCGGAAGGATCTGGAAGTCTCCCAACTGGAGTGGACTCTTGAGATCTGAGGTGTCTCCCTTCTGGACGTTGGAGACAGGCCCTGCCGTCGTCGTGGTCTTGACCTCCCAATCGACGCCGAGCGCCCGAAGACCAACCAAAGGAGCGATCCGGAAGAAGCGGTTGTTGAAGATGTTGATCGTGACGTCGGTCCCGAAGAAGAGCTGACGAAACTTCGAGTCGACCGTCGTGCTGGCTGTGAAGTTCCCGTTGCCGAACTGGAGCGATCGTTCGACCACTTTCTTGCCGCGGTATTCGAAGGGAACTACGAACCAGCCGTAGACTCCGACCCAGCGCGTCTCGACGAAGGGCATGAACTCCAAGACCGCCTCGGCGTTGAGGTCGACTGAGATGTCCGAGTGGGGGCTCTCCCCGACCCCGAGGTCGCGCTCGAGGTCGATCTCGGTGCCCCGGAGTGGAACGGGCAAGCCCCCACCAATTCCGAGCCCTGACACCTGCGCGTTCATCCGGATCGAGGGGCGATACCAAAAGCCACCCTTGAGCCCGATATGGAAGGTCTCGAACTCGGTCTCCTCGCTCACCGCGTCGTCTTCAGCCCAGGCCGGAGCCGCAGCGAGAGGCACCAAGGCCAAGCAAAGCAAACCGCAGAACAGAACGTTACGCACGAGTCCTCCAAGCCCGGGGCTCTACCCCCCGATCTCTCGCCTAACACTACCCAGCCCTTCCGACCATAGGAGTCGCTCAGCCCGACTGAGCGGCACCACTCGTGGCTTCCGGTTAGCCTGAGGTCAGGCGATTTCTCCAGGAGACCAAGCCGCGTGGACCTCGATCTCAAGGAAGTAGTGCCGTGCGCCGATTGTGGCTACGAGGGCTACGAAGAGGACTTCGTCAACGGCTGCCCGCGCTGCGGTGCCGTCCCCCAAGATCCCGACGAAGAAGGCGACGACGACGACGACCGCAGTCGAGGCCCGACGGGCCCCCGCAAGCGCGGCGCCGGCGGGCGAAAGCGGGGGGGCCCCAAGCGAACCGGCAGCGGGGGCGGCCCGAGCCCTCGCGGGAAGGGCAAAGGAAAAGGCAAGGCCAAGGCCAAGACTCCCCAGCCCCCTGAGAAGAGACAACTCGTCCTGAGCGAGGACTTCAAGCAGCGGGTGTTCGAAGCCCTGCGCTTTGGGGAGGCTGAAGAGGCGCAGGGGCTCTGCTTCGAGGTCGCCGGGGACAACGAAGAGCACGCCCGACAGGTCTATGGCTACTTGGTCGGAGTCGCCAAAAAGAAGGGCTGGCTCGGCGTCGACAAGGGGAAGCCGAGGCCCGCCCCCCGCCCGAAGAAGCCAGATCCCGCTGACGCAGGCGTTGGGTCCGAGCTCCCACCCGGCCTCGTCCTCGCGGGACCTGGAACAGGCCCCGGCCAACCCGGAATGCAGCAGCCAGGCATGATGGGCCCGCCCGGAATGCAGCAGCCAGGCATGCAGCAGCCAGGCATGATGGGCCCGCCCGGAATGCAGCAGCCAGGCATGCAGCAGCCAGGCATGATGGGCCCGCCCGGAATGCAGCAGCCAGGCATG
>JAESQQ010000463.1 GCA_016765095.1 Planctomycetota bacterium
GAGGGCCCCCGTGCGATCTGTAGGGTGCGGGGTTTACCCCCGCCCGACGTCTGTCTCGGCGAGACAGACGGGCTCTCATCTTGAGATTTGTTACGTCACGCTTAGAAACGGAATTCGTGATTCGGTCGCCCCGCGAGAACGTGTCGGTGTTGCGCAACCACTCAGAATCACGAACTTCCGTTTAGCGACTCGGACGCGGAAAGGTGTTCTCGAAGTCCATGATCATCACGCGGAACTTGACGTCCAGATCCCGCTGCTTGGCCTTGAGAATGGCCAACTGAGCCTTGTCGCCCTTCGCTGCCACGCGAGCCGCTTGGAGGGCCTTATACTCCGCCTCGAAGGCGGGCCGAGCCTCGAGGTAGTCAAGACGAGCCTCACGCTGGCGAGGCGTCTCTTTTCTGCGGAGCTCACGAGCCCCAACGTCGCCGGGCCCAAAGCACGTCGCGGCGCTGTCGCCGGGCCGAATCGCGCCGTCTCCCTCGCCCTGGCTGAGGACTCGACAGCGGCTCATGTCTCGATCGACCTCATCTGCGACCACGCGACCGATTCGTTTTCCCCCGCGGTAGATCCAGAAGTAAAGCCCAGGGATCACGCGGTCGTCGGAGCCGACGGAGATCCGCACTCCGCCCTTTCTCGCGACCACTGTGGCGTCTATGGCTGCGACGCCGCGAATGACCTGCACGACGCGGAGGCAGACACGGAACCCAATGTTGTATTGCGCGAGGGTCGGCAAGCCTGGCTCACGGGTTCGCGCGCTCAGCGCGCCAGAATGAGTCGTGGGGTCCATTCCGTAGTAGCCACCCCGCATGACGCGGGCCTTGCCCTCAGCGGGTCCTCCGACGACGACTTTCCCGCGGCGGAGGGGCGCGTAGTAGTCCGCGGTCCACTCGGTCACGTTGCCGAGCATGTCGAGGCAGCCCGACGGCGACGCGCCGAGGGGGAACGACCCGCAGGGGAGCACGTGTTCACCCGCCACGTTGGCGCGCTCTGCGGCGAACTCGTCTCCCCAGGGGTAGACGAGACCCTTCGGGCCCCGAGCGGCTAGCTCCCACTCGGCCTCGTTGGGGAGGGCCAAGCCTGCCCAGCGCGTGTAAGCCACAGCGTCGTCCCAGGACACGTTGGCGACGGGGACGGCGGGGATCACGTTTGGGTCATGCGGAGGTCTGTGCTTCGTCGCTTCGCAGAAGCGCTCGTACTGGGCCACGCTGACCTCGTATTTGCCCATGAAGTAGCCGTTGGGGACGTTCAGGGAATGGCCAGAGGCTGGGTGTCCGGGGCGGGAGGCCAGTCGGATTCGGGCGGCCGGCACCCAGACCAAGACGCTGCCGTCCTTCGGGTTGGTGAACTCGCCCGGCCCAGGCCCACGCTGGAGGCCAGCGGGGAGGGGCTCGGGGGGCCCGAGGGCCGGCGGAGAGGCTGCGGGAGCTCGTGGAGCCGGCGTGAGCTGGATCGCGTCGATCACGATTCTGCACGGAAGTTCGCCGCCCTCCTGGGTGTAGGTGTCGCCCGCGTCGAGGTTCCCAGTCACGACGTAGGCCACGGGGCCAGGGGCATCATCCGGGCGGGGGTGGGCAATCGCAAGCGCAACCGTGGCCGCGTCGTGCGTCATTCCCGTACGCTGGAAACCGCCGATCTGAGCCGCGATCTCGCGAGTCGCGAGGTCGATCACGAACACCTCGCCGAGACTCTCGATCAGCCCGAGCAGGTAGTTCCCGTCGTCGCTCAGGCCGAGTCCAGCGAACCCGTTGCTGTTGTATGGGTGGTTGCCGGCCCGTTTCCCGAGGGGGAGGCGAAGCGCTCTCACACATCGCTCGATTAGGTCCTTGGGAGACTTGTTGGCGAGTTCGCGCCCGAGCCCGCGGAGGTCGACCTCATAGATCTCGGCCTCGAGCCCGGAGCCGAGGTAGGCCCGCGTTCGGTCGCGGGAGATCACGAACTGAGTCGGAGCCAGGGCGCCAGGAAGCGGGATCCGGGCCACGAGTCGGAAAGAGCCGGGATCGATCACGTCGATCGAGGCCTCCGACGGGAGGTCGTGCGCGTCCTCGCTGATCACCCGGGTCCCCGAATTGAGGCAGAGCAGCGCGTCCCCTTGCTGGGTCGGAAGGACTCGCAGGGCTGTGGGGCGGAAGTGCGTCGTGCGAAGAATCCTGGCCTCGGTCCCAAGCGTCTTTCGCTCGCGGTCGTAGGCGTAAGCCAGCACCGTCCCTGGAGCGTTCGCGAGCTTGCCAGGGGTGTTGGGCCCAATGTAATTGCCCGCCGTGAAGATCAGTTTTCCTGCGACCAAGCGGGCGTCGGTCAGACCGTTCACGAGAAGGTCTCGCCCTCCGACTTCGCGCCCGGCGCTGTCTCGGGTCCCCTCAGGCCAGGAGATCTTGAGGTCGCTGAGGTCGATCTGGGTCACGTCGCTCGCGCTCCGCGCCTCGCGCGGATTGAACAGGAGCACCCGGCGAAGGCTGGGGGTGATCGCGAAGGCCGTGGCCGAGTCTTGGATCGCGAGTCGATACTGGATCGGATTGCCCCTGCCGTCGCCGCCGACGGGCAGATCGAACTGGTGATTGACGCTCAGGGTCTGGTCGGGGCCCGCGGTCAGAACGGTCAGGCGCCCTTGGTCCGAAGCCAGGAATCCGGTCCCGATCACGCCGTCGGCGGTCGGCATCAAGAACTGCGAACACGTCCTGGCTAGGAACTCTTGGCCCGGGGCGTAGGGGACGAAGGCGGCGTAGCGGACTTCGTGCCCCTTGGGCGCCTGCGCAGCCGTCAAAGTCACGAGCGGCGGGGCCTCGGGGGCCTCGGGGCTGGGCGGCGGCGGAGCAGGCGAGTCCTCCCTCCCGCCCCCTGCCGGAGCTTCAGCACTCGGCGTGGCTCTAGGCTCAACGAGCACGCGCCCGGCTGGCTCGGAGTCGCAGCCGAGGAGGCAGGGAATCAACAGCGCGAGGAGACAGGTCCTCGCGGAAACATCGAAGTGAGTCATAGGGCTACTCGTCGTCAGCGTCGTCGGCGTCGTCGGCGTCGCCAGGCTGGAGCTGGGGGTCCGGTTCGTCCCCGTAGATTTCTGGGGGCGGCTCTTCTGCGGGCGGCTCTTCTCCGTCCGGCTCCTCGGGAACCGCTACGCGGGTCGGCTTTGCGCTGGGCTCTGGGGTGGGATCGACCCGCGGACCCTCGGCTTGGGGCAGGACGCGCGGGGTCCCCCGCACGCGCGGACCCTTCGCTGGGCCCAGGGAGGGGATCGAGCGAGAGGAGCGGACGGCCGGGCTGGGCGTGGAGCGCTTTGGAGGAGCCGTGTCCTTGGACGTGAGGCCAAAGGCCGCCGCCCCAATCGCGAGGCCCGCGAGGGAGATCAAGATCAAGGGCAGCCGGCGCCGCTCCGGTTCGCGCTCGGGAACGATCTGCGCCGAACGAACGACCTCCGTCGAGCCGCAGCCCGGGAGGCTGCAGGTCCCGTGGTCCTGGAAGCATTCCTCGTGGTGCGGCGCGAGGCAGGCCGCGCAGTAGACGGCCTCCCCGCGGTTGAGGCCGTCGTGGCAGAACGAGCAGTTCAACAGGATTCGCGGAGCCTTCGTCGCCAGGTCAGCCTCGATCCGACTCGCGACCTCGTGCCAGCGGCTCGGGGAAGGAACAAGGTCCGGCAGCGCGAGGGCGGAGAGGATCTCCTCGACCTCCGCCCCGCTCTCCGTGCAGGTCTCGCACGACGCTAGGTGAGCCTCGATCCCTGGCGCGCGCGCTGGATCGACGCAGCCCAGCTGCCACTGGAAGAGGTCGGCGGCGCTCAACTCGTGGTCGCTCACGCTTCGCTCCCTGTGCTGAGGACACTCGCCAGCTCACTGCAAGCTGCCTGAAGACGGTTGCGGATCGTGCGCTCGGTGCACCCCCAGGACTCGGCGAGGCTCGTGAGCTTCATGCCCAGCGAGTGGCGCTGAAGCAGGAGAGCCCGAGTCTCTGGGGGGAGAGCCGCCAGGGCGACTTGGGTCTGCTCGATCCGCTCTCGACGCGCGGTCTCACGAGGCGGCTCGTCGCGGCTGTCGGTCTCGAGCTCATGCCCGCTCTCGAGCCGCGCGTCACGACGCGCGGTGATCGCGCTCAGGCCCGCGTTGCGCGCGATTCGATAGAGCCAAGGCCGAAAGGGCCGAGCCGAGTCGTAGCGGGCGCGGTGCTCATAGACGCTGAAGAACACGTCCTGGAGCGTGTCCTCGGCGAGGTCGCGGTCCCGGACGAGGGCCGCGAGGTAGCCGAGCACCTCGCGCCGGTGCCGCTCGTAGAGCACTTGAAACGCGGGCCCGGCCGGATCGACTTGGGCGCGGAGCATCAGCTCGGCGTCCTCCTCCTGGGAGAGCGGGGTCGGGGTCGGCTTTTTCAGGGGCGTGGCCAGCAATGCATCCTCTGATTATGACTACTGGGAACCGGCGCGGACCGGAAAGGGAGCCGCCTAAGTCCTGGGCGAGCCTGCTCCAAGGGGTCGGTCACGAGCAGCTTTGCTGGGGTAGCATGTCGGCCCTTGGAGGCCGCCACCTCTGAGCCAATCGCCAGACCGGGCCTCCTCGACGTGAACCCAGACCGCGACGCCTACATCCTCGACGCAGCACTCCAGCGCGGGCTGCTGACCCCGACCCAGGCCAGGCTCGCCCGGACCGAGGCCGATCGCGTTCAGGCCTCGATCTCCCAGGTCATTCGCGGCCCGCTCTTCCTCGGACCCGAACGGGCGGCTGCCCTCGAGGCTGAGCTAAGCGAGACCGAATCAAGCGAGACGATCGCGGGCCTCCCCCAGCGCGGGCCTCGCCCACCTC
>JAESQQ010000464.1 GCA_016765095.1 Planctomycetota bacterium
GGCATGGCGAGCGCGCTCAGCGAGCTCGTCGTGCACGACGCGAGCAAGGCGGAGGCGAAGAAGGGGCACCACCGCCGCACGAAGGGCCCGGGCTCCGTCGTGGCGAAGAAGCGCAATCCGGGCTCGATCGAGAGAGAGCCGAGTCCGCTCGTCTGGGCTCAGCAGGACGGCGCTGGCTGCGCAGAGCTGCTCGATGCCCTCCAAGACCCCCAAGTGTTGCTGGGCCCGAGCAGCGTTGAGCGCGGCCTCGATCAAGTCAGGCCGAGGCTCGCCCTGGCGGGTGGCGGCGGCCAGCTCATGCCAAGCGGCGCGTGCTCGCTGGATGGCAACCGTCGCAGTCGGACGTTTTAGGGGGAGCCCGCGGGCGCGCGCGCGCTGGGCGACTTCGCAGGCTAGGACTGAGTCGCCGAGCGCCTCGAAGCCAGAGCGCAGGTCCACCGCGTCCCCCACCTGATCTTCGATCCAAGTCACGAACGCCGCCCGGAGCCGGTCGTGCGCCTCGGGGGGGGCCGCTCGAGCTGCTTGGCTCGCTCGATAGCCCGGGTCCTTCAGCGCCGCGACGGCTTCAGCCCGAAGCGAAGCCTGAGGACTCCGCACGAAGAGCTCGTGAGCAAGGTCTGGCAGAAGCGCGAGCCGAGTGGCTCGACAGGCGACCGCGTCAAGACGAGCCAACTGGGCGATCGAACGCTCTACGTCAGCCGACGAAGGGTCGATCGCGCTCGTGAACAGGAGCGCCTCGGGGGGAGCGCTCGCGGCGGGGGTGGAGGCCTGACAGCCAAGGAGCCCGAGGGCGAGCGCGAGCAGAATCGAGCGGTTCATCGGATCGGCTCCGTGGCAGGAATGAGGTAGTCCTCGACCAAGAGGCGATAGTCGCTCGAGCCCGGCACGTCTTCGGTTCCGTAGGCGTTGAGCGCCTTGTCGCCTGTGTCGTGGAAGGGGTGGAGCGAGAGGGCGCGCATTCGAGCCGCGCTCCGGGCGCGCCCCTCCTCAGGCGTCAGGAGGACGTGGGGCGTGATCAAGAGAATCAGCTCGCGGCGCTCCTCGCCCCGCTCGGTGTCCCCAAAGAGCCAACCGATGAGGGGCAGGTCCATGAGGTAGGGGATCCCGACTCGGCGATCGACGTGCTCTTTGCGAATCAGCCCGCCGACTGCGAGCGTCATTCCGTCGCGCGCGACGACGGTCCCCTCCATGTTCGAGGTCCGGACGGTGTCGATCGGGAAGCTCTGGATCCCGCCGTTGGGGCTCGCGACCGGGAGCGTCGCGCCGCCGGGGCTGATGCTCGAGACGTCCTGAAGGATGGTCAGGGTCACGGTTCGATCGGCGTTGATCCGAGGCAAGACGCGCAAGGTCGTGCCCACGTCGCGGAGGTCGACGGTCGGGATCACTTGGGTCTGCACGACGCCGTTGGTGACCGTCGTCTGAAGCTCGAAGTTACGCACGAGCGGGCGCTCCTCGCCGACGAACAGGCGCGAGACCTCGTTGTTGGCGCAGAGGACCATAGGCGTTGCCAACACCGAGAGTCGCTCCTCACTGGCGAGCATTTGGAGCCGGACGCGCACGTGCTCGTCTAAGAACTGATAGACGACGGTCCCGGCGGTCAGCGGGAAGTTCCCGCCGCCCGCGATCTGCTCGAGAGCGCTGGTCGCACCGGCCAGGAAGGGATTGGCCCCCTTGTTGGTCGCGAGGTCGTTTCGCACGGGGCCGTCTGCCCAGTCGACGTCCAGCACAGAGCGGAACCCGTCGCTGAGCCGGACCTCGAGGATCTTCATTTCGAGGAGGACTTGAGGCGTCGGGCGATCGAGGTCTGCGATCAGCTTCCCAATCTCCCTTAGGGCGTCCTCGTCAGCGGTGCGAACCACGAGCAGATTGTGTCGTCGGTTGACGGTGACCGCGATCGACGGTTTTCCCCGGGTCAGGCCGCGGAGGTCCGCCCTGATCTGGCCGTCAGGGTCGCTGAGGCGAGCGAGCTCTGCGGGCGAGACGCCCTCTTCGCGCAGCTCCTCCGCGGCGGGGTCTTCGCTCCCACCGCCGAGAGTGGACGTGGGAGTCGAACCCCCGCGACGGCCGCCGGACTGGCTCGCGAAGTTTCCTCGGCCCGAGCCGCGGAGCGAAGTCGAACCGCTCCCGATCCCGCCGCGGTTCGAGACGAGGTCTCGCTCGTCGGTCCCGAGCGAGAGCCGGACCCGCTGGCCGTAGAGGTCTCGGATCGCTCCGGCGACGGCGACCGGGTTGGGGTGCAGAAGGCTAAAGACTTGCGTCTTAGGCTCACGGACGACGCGCAGGTCACGCCGATACTCGGCCGCGGTCATGACCCGCAGGACACGCCCTTCCTCGCGATACCAGAGTCCATAGGTCTTGCAGATCGCCTCGACGGCGTCCTTGAGCGGAATGTCCTCGAGGAGCAGGGAGTCGACTTCGACCTTCGCCGCCTCGGGCGTCACGATCAGGTTGCGCTTGGTCAACTCGGCCAGGAGCCGAAACGCTTCACCGATCTGCGCGCGATCGAGTTGGAGGCGCTCAATCCGAGCCGCGGCTGGGGCCGGCTGAGGCGCGGGCTTTGGCTTGGGGTCGGCCCAGCACGCGCCCACTCCACCCAGGAGAAGCGCGGCAGCCAGGAGGACCCTCACTGGCGCACCCGACGTCGTTGGCCGATCGGGAGGCCAGCTGGGTTCACGAGCTGGAGTTCGAGCCCGTCGCGGGTGATCGACTCGACGCGCGCGGCCAAGCCACCGAGGGGGAGTTGATCGCCCTTGCGGATCATCCAGCGGCGTCCGCCGAGGGAGACGATCGCGCCACTCCGCCCTCCGCGGAGGACGATCAAGGCCCGGATCTCAAGTCCTTCGAGGGGATCCTTTGAGAGACGCGGGGAGGCCGCGGCTGTCGAGCTGGAGACCAGCCTGCCTCCGAGGGCAGGCGGCGGCGAGAAGGGATCGCGGGGCGCGGGGCGGAGGCGCTGACGAGACTGCACCGGGGCCACGCTGCCGCGAGGCGGGTTCGGAGCGCGTCGATCCACCACTCCAGCGGGCGCCGGGTCCTCCCCTGCCAAGGTCGGCAGGGCAACGACCGCGAGCGCGATCACGACGAAGGCGACGAGTGGATGTCGAAGAGACATAGGGCCTCCAGGGCTTAACGAGCCGAGAGCTGCAGGACGGCTTGGAAGAACGCGAGATACACGAACCCGACCATTCCGCCGACGACGACCAGGATCGCGGGCTCGACGAGGCGGGCTAAGGTCTTGAGGCGACGATCGAGGTCGATCTCGCTGAAGCGGGCCAATTCGATGAGCGTCGCGTCGAGGGCGCCCGCTGACTCGCCAGTCGCGACAACGCGCGAGACGAGCGGACCGAGGAGGGAACCGCGTAGCCCGGCGGCGAGGCTCTCGCCGCGCAGCACCCCTTCACGAGCCGCGGTCAGTTGAGCCTGAATTGCGTGATTCGAGCAGGCCTTGGCCGTGATCTGGAGCGCGGACAAGAGGAGGACCCCGCTCTCGAGGAGGAGCGAGAGGGTCCGCGAGAGCTGCGCGATCGCGGCCGCGCGGAGGACGCTCCCGACCAGCGGCACGCGGAGCAGGAACCGGTCTTGAGCGAGGCGGCCCCCCGGAGTTCGGCGCCAGAGGAGGACGAAGGTCGTGAGCGCGGCCACCCCGAGCCCGACGCTCGTTCCTGAGCTCTGGAAGAAAGAGGAGACGTCGATCAGGGTCTGGGTCGTCCAAGGGAGCGCGGTCCCTCGGTTCGAGAGAAAGCGCGCGAGCTTGGGCACGACGTTTAGGGCCAGGAACCAGAACACCCCGCTCGCGACCAGGAACACCACGAAGGGGTAGGTCAGGCTCGCGACGACTTGGCTCCGGAGCTCGGCGCCTCGCTCCATGTGCTCGGCAGCGCGAGCGAAGGCTTGCTCGAGCTGGCCCGTCTCTTCGGCGGTCCGGACGAGTCGGCCCACGAGGGCGGGCAGATCCGATTCCCCTTCGAGGGCGTCGCTCAGGCTTCGCCCGCTCTTGAGTTCCCGCGCGAGGCGCCCCGCGAGTTCGCGCAGGCGGGTGTGACTGCCTTGCTCCTCAAGCGCCTGGAGGGTCGCCAGGAGGGGGTGCCCCGTGCGGAGGAGGAGCGCCAGCTGCCGACAGAACAGGATTCGATCGGACGTGCGAAGCGGACGCCAACTGGCGCGAGCCGGGCGCTCGCGGACGGGAGCGCGCGGGTCGAGCTCAACCGGGAACAGCCCCTGCTCGCGGAGACCCCGGGCGGCCTCGTCGAGGGTCGCGGCGGAGAGGGTCCCGCGGACTTCTTGGCCACCCGCGTCGAGGGCCAGGTACTGAACCGCGAGCTGACTCACAGCGCCAACTCGCAGCGGATCTCGAGTTCGCCGCTCAGGAGGCGTTCGACCTCTAGCTTGGCGAGCACGACCCGCCAAGGCAGCTCGTCGAGTCCGCGCACAAAGGCCTGGAGTTCGGAGAAGGTTCCGTGCAAGCGCCAGGCCTGGTGCGGGCGCGAAGACTCGCCCGGACGCGCTGGCCCCGGGCGGACGGGGA